>CADBRG010000068.1 GCA_902797015.1 uncultured Lachnospiraceae bacterium | reverse complement strand
CTGCGCATTATTACAGGATTCCGGGCTTTCAGGGGTCGATTGGCGTGATTGAGGCATTGCATGGGAAGTTCTGTGACGCCTGCAATAGAGTGCGTCTGACAGCGACCGGGAAGGTAAAACCTTGTCTGTGCTATGCGACGACTTATGATATCAGAGAGCCGCTTCGAAACGGCGATCTGGAGCGTGTAAGAGAAGTGATGGAGACGGCTATCTTTAAGAAACCGAAAGAGCACTGCTTTGAAGAGCTGGCTGAGATATCCGAAGAGCACAAGATGGTATCGATCGGTGGATGATAACAATAATGAAAAAGCCCTGCCGCATTCGCGGCAGGGCTTTTGTTCGTATTAAATCAGATTAATCTTCATCATCCGTAAGATTGTTCTTTTTTGCACCCATAAGGCAAATGATAAAAAGAATGATACCAACGGCAAGAAGATAAGCAGATACGATTGTAATAGCCATATTGAAACCTCCTTACAGTTTTTCGCCCTTATGCGTAGCCTTCCAGATTCCAAAGAAGATCGCACAGAGGACCATTCCCATTACGAACTGAATCGCACAATCCTGAATTACCCACATAGTATAACCTCCTTTATATTAATCTACTGCAGGCTGTGAGTTTCTTTCGATCTCGTCTGCATGACGTTTCTTCCATGCGGTCTCGCCCGGAATGATCAGATGCAGTACGATTCCAAGAACTACAGATACAACCATTGTCATGTACAGGTTCATGCTCCATACACCCGGAAGCGGCATCGGAACAAATGTCCAGATACAGTCGATGATGTATGTGATGATGATCGTAAGCCAAGCTGCCGTGCGGCTGACCTTGAAGTTGTAGCCGATTACGAGAACTACGAATACCGGCATACCGAAGGAGAATACCCACAGGAACAGGTTGAATACGAACTCGTGTGCCATGATCAGAGCACCCGGCAGAAGCAGGAGAGCTGCGATGACAACACAGATACGGTTGATGCGCATTCTCTTCTTGTCATCAGCATTCGGCATGCAGCAGCCGATGATGATATCGTTAGCAAGAACGTTTGAGTTAGCCATAACAACGCCGCCACCTGTTGAAAGTGTAGCAGCCAGAAGAGCTACCATCAGGAATCCGATTGCCGGTACCGGCAGACCTTCCTGAGCAAGAAGCGGAACAGCTTCCAGACCGTTCGGTCCAACCTGTGCAGCGATCTTCGGTACGGTCATTGCAGCGATCGCGATGAAGATCCACGGCAGGGATGACATGATGTTGATACCGCAGCCAAGGAATACACCTTTACGGCATGCACTCTGGTCTTTTGCAGCGAAGAACGGCTGCATCATGGTCTGGGATACAGCACCTGCTGAGAGGTGAAGTACGATAACCGGGATGATAACGCCAAGCCATACAGGCGGCAGTGTCAGTGTGCCCGGCTGTGACATGAAGGAACCAAGACCTGCCATGTCATATGTTTCAAATACAGCGCCCCATCCGCCAAACTGTGACAGATACTGAACACCGAGGATACCAACGCATGCATAAGAGCAAACGATCATAACGACAGCGTTTACACAGTTCAGCCAAGCCATCTGTAACATACCACCGAATAATACGTAGCATGCAGTCAGGACGAAACCGATAACGATCGCCTGATAGATGGTAAGCGGGATACCGGAAGCATTACACAGTGTCCAGATTGCAGCACCGGTAGCAACCAGCTCGGAAGCACCGATACCTGTCCAGGTCAGTGTCTGGAAAGCAGCGTGGAAGTAACCAAGCTTATGGCCGAAGATCTTAGCGATCGCGCGCGGAGCTGTCGGAGCACCGATCTTTTTGTACATCGGGCCGATCCACAGCATAGCGATCGGAAGGAAGATCGCGCCTGCACCGATTGCCCACCACATGGCACCTGCACCGATACCATTGTAGAGACCGCCGGCAACAGCGTCAGCTAAGTTTTCCCAACCGCCGGCACCTGCAGCTTTTTCCCACTGGGACATTGTATGTCCGGAACCAAGAGGAGCTAATACGAATGAGAAGGTAACCATTAACCATCCCAGTCCGCCGCCTGCGTTCGCAAAGTCTTCCGCAGACTTAACACGTTTTCTTGAGTACAATGATGCGATGAGGATCAGCACAGCAAAGTACACAATAGCAATAACTAGAGCCATTTAATAACCTCCTTAACCTCTTTTTCAACTGAAAAATAAGTTCCTCTACTCGATAAAAAGTCTATACTGTATACTAGGTATACACTCAATAATAATAAAAAAAACATAAAATTGTTATAAAGCCGAATTTAGAATGTTAGAATAATCTTCAAAGTGCCACAAAGCCAGTAAAATCAAGGGTTTATGGAGGCGAGGAGGGTAAATCTGCCGGTGTTATCCGGTTTCCGCATAAATAAGGGGCGCAAATGGATTACTGGTTCGCCAAAGGGGATTTTTATTGCGAAAAAAGAACTTTCCTTATATAATATGTGCATAAAATGAATGTAAATGAAACATTGTTATTCGGTTAAAACTATAGAATCAGGAGGAAATCGGAACCATGACAGACCTTCAGATTAAGTGCTTTATGGAAGTGGCTCATAGCCTCAGTTTTACGAAAGCCGCAAAGAGTCTTTTTATTTCTCAGTCGAATATCAGTAGGCAGATTGCTTCGCTTGAAGAGGAGTGGGGGATGCCGCTGTTTGATCGTAATACGAAAGGCGTGAAACTGACCAGACAGGGTGCGATGCTTGTGGAGAAGTTGGAAGAGCTTATGCCGCAGTGGGAACAGACTTTGATTCAGGCACGAAATTCTGCACAAAAATATGCCGGACGAATCACCATCGGATGCCAGGAGCATATTAAGGCAAACGGTTATCTGGCAAGACTTCTGTTTGAATTCCATGAAATGAGACCGGAGATCCAGCTGGTAAAGGAGCGGTGCTCTCAGCAGCAGCTGGTCAAAGGACTTCTTGATGATTATTATGATGCGATCCTGATCGCGGATCATGATGTCAAAATGGTAAAGAACGTAGATAAACTTACCTTATTCTATTCACGTGTCGGAATCGT
>CADBRG010000067.1 GCA_902797015.1 uncultured Lachnospiraceae bacterium | reverse complement strand
GACGGATCGTTCGTCAGTTAAAGAAGCTTGGTTCCTCCGCTGACTGGGAGCGGGAGCGCTTTACCATGGATGAGGGCTGCTCTGCCGCTGTTAAGGAAGTATTCCTGCGCCTGTATGATAAGGGTTATATTTACAAAGGATCCCGTATCATCAACTGGTGTCCGCTCTGCCAGACATCCATTTCCGATGCGGAGGTTGAGCATGAGGAGCAGACCGGACATTTCTGGCACATCAAATATCCGATCGCAGGCGAAGAAGGCAGATATGTTGAGATCGCGACCACTCGTCCGGAGACCATGCTTGGCGATACTGCTGTAGCAGTTAATCCGGAGGATGAGCGTTATCAGGATCTGATCGGAAAGACACTGATCCTGCCGATCGTAAACCGTGAGATCCCGGTTGTGGCAGATGCGTATGTTGACAAAGAGTTCGGAACCGGCTGTGTTAAGATCACACCGGCACATGACCCGAACGATTTCGAAGTCGGCAAGCGTCATGATCTCCCGGAGATCAACATTATGAACGATGACGCGACGATCAATGCGAACGGCGGAAAATACGAGGGTATGGACCGCTATGAAGCGAGAAAAGCGATCGTACAGGAGCTCGAAGACCTTGGCCTGCTCGTGAAGGTCGTTGAGCATGTTCACAGCGTCGGCACACATGACCGCTGCCATACAACGGTAGAGCCGCTGATCAAGCCGCAGTGGTTTGTTGCGATGGAAGAGATGGCAAAGCCGGCGATCGCGGCATTAAAAGAAGGACGCTTACGATTCGTTCCGGAGAATTTCGGAAAGACTTATCTGCACTGGTTGGAGGGCATCCGTGACTGGTGTATTTCCCGTCAGCTCTGGTGGGGACACCGGATCCCGGCATACTATTGTGAGAGCTGCGGCGAAATGACAGTAGCAGCAGATGCGCCAAAGACCTGCCCATGCTGTGGCAGCGATAAGTTGAAACAGGATGAAGATACACTGGATACCTGGTTTTCCTCAGCACTCTGGCCGTTCTCAACACTTGGCTGGCCGGAGCAGACGAAGGATCTGGACTATTTCTATCCGACCGATGTACTGGTAACCGGATATGACATCATTTTCTTCTGGGTTATCCGAATGGTGTTCTCCGGATTAGAGCAGACCGGAAAAGAGCCGTTCCACACCGTTTTGATCCACGGTCTGGTACGTGATTCCCAGGGCCGTAAGATGAGTAAGTCATTAGGAAACGGCATTGACCCGTTAGAGGTCATTGAAAAATACGGTGCGGACGCGCTGCGTCTGACCCTGATCACAGGAAACGCACCGGGCAATGACATGCGTTTCTATTGGGAGCGTGTTGAGGCGAGCCGTAACTTTGCCAATAAGGTATGGAACGCATCCCGTTTCATCATGATGAACCTGGGAGAGGAAGAGCCGACACAGCCGGCAGCAGAGGATCTCTGGCCGGTAGACCGCTGGATCTTATCCCGTGTCAACACTCTGGCAAAAGACATGACCGAGAACATGGACAAGTTCGAGCTCGGCATTGCCGTACAGAAGGTGTACGACTTCATCTGGGAAGAGTTCTGTGACTGGTACATTGAACTTGCCAAGGCACGTCTGTATAAGAAGGAAGAAGATCCGAAGGCTGCGAATACAGCACTTTGGGTATTGAAGACGGTTCTGACAAATGCACTGAAGATGCTGCATCCGTTCATGCCGTTTGTTACGGAGGAGATCTACTGCACACTGAATCCGGAAGAGGAGACCATCATGACTGCCTCCTGGCCGGAATACACAGATGCATGGAACTTCCAGGAAGCGGAAGAGGCACTTGCGAATATCATGAACCTCGTTAAGGGCGTTCGTAACATGCGTGCGGAAATGGATGTTCCGCCGAGCCGCAAGGTCAACTACATCGTGGTATCCGAGTCAGAAGCGGTACGTGAACATTGTGAAGTGCTGAAAGGAGAATATCAGTCCCTGATCAGCGCAGCCAATATCACGGTACAGACAGACCGCACCGGCATTCCGGAGGATGCGGTATCTGTTGTTATCCCGCATGCAGTGATCTATGTACCACTTCAGGATCTGGTAGATGTTGAAAAAGAAAAGGCACGTCTGGAAAAAGAAAAGGCACGCCTTGAAAAAGAGCTGAAGCGTTCGCATGGCATGCTGAGCAATGAGAAGTTTACGTCTCAGGCACCGGCTGCAAAGGTACAGGAAGAGCGTGATAAGCTTGCGAAATATGAGCAGATGATGGAAGAAGTCAAGCAGCGGCTGGCACAGCTGTAAATTCTGCGTTCTTCCAATAAATAATTCGGAATTTGTAAAGGAGTTTTATGGCAACCGATCACGAGCTTACAATCAAACGTCGTATGCAGGAAGCCACAGACTTCCTTTATGCAATCCCGAAATTCACAAAAAAGAATCCGCTTGCACACACAGAAATGTTTATGGACCGTCTGGGAAATCCGCAGGATTCCTTAAAGGTGATCCATGTGGCAGGAAGCAATGGAAAAGGAAGCGTATGCAGCTTCCTTTTTTCCATCCTCCGGGAGTGTGGATGTCCTGTGGGGATGTTTACATCGCCACATCTCGTTGATATCAGAGAGCGTTTTATGATCAACGGGGAAATGGTCAGTGAAGAAATGTTTCTGCAGGCCTATGATGATGTGCTTCAACTGGCCGGGCAGATGCAGGAAGAAGGCGAGAGCTTTCCGACGTTTTTTGAGTTCCTGTTCGCAATGGGCATGCTGATTTTTGCAAGAAGCGGCGTGGAATATGCCATCCTTGAGACCGGCATGGGAGGCAGGCTGGATGCGACCAATGTTGTAAAACGGCCGCTTGTCTGTGTAATCACATCGGTGAGTCTGGAGCATACGGAATATCTTGGAGATACGATCGAGGCGATCGCATTTGAGAAGGCGGGTATTATCAAACCGGGCGTTCCTGTTATCTATGACGGAAATGATAAGGCGGTCTCACAGGTGATCAGGAACAGGGCCAAAACGCTGGAATCGGATTCTTATGAAATTACTAAAAATATGTGTAAATTTCATGAAACCGTCGGAGGCGGTATTGATTTTTCACTTGTCAGTCCTTATGATAATAAAACAGACTTCCATCTGTCGTTTTCGGCACCGTATCAGGCAATGAATGCGGCACTTGCGGTCACGGCTTTTTACAGAATTGTCGGGCAGACAGAAATCCTCAAGAAGCTTGTACAGGCCGGCGTGGCCAAAGCTTCCTGGCCGGGGCGGATGCAGCAGGTCAGAGAAGATGTATGGTTCGACGGCGCACACAATCCCGACGGAATCCGTGCATTTCTGACTGCAGCAAAGTCTCTTTGCAAAGGCGACAGTCAGAAACCACTGCTTTTGTTTTCCATGGTGCGCGATAAGGATTACCATCAGGCGGTGAAGGAGCTTCTTGGCCGGATGGAGTGGGAGGAGATCTGTGTGACAGGAATCCCTTCCGAACGCGGACTGGCCGCAGAGGAACTGGAAGCAGCACTAAAAGAAGAACATGATGACACGCCGTTTTACGGTGTGAAGGACTATAGAGAAGCGTTCCGGCAGATGCTTGGGAAAAAGAACGACGGCCAGAAGCTGTTTGTGACCGGTTCGTTGTATTTTATCGGAGCGCTTTTGAAGGAGATACAGAATGCTGAACTTTGAAGAAGAATTAAAGAAATTTGAGCCGAGTCCTGAGATTGAAGAAGCGGATAATGCAATCTATCAGCAGGACCTGACAGATATTATGGACATTGCGGAACAGCTGGTTGAGGCAAGCAGGAGATAAGAATACATGAAGTGTTATTATTGCGGTGCACGGCTGAACCGTACCAACACCTGCCCGGCCTGCAGACGAAATGTCTATGTCTGGAAGCGGGCAAAGTTTGTGTCCAATTTTCTCTATAATGACGGCCTTGAGCTTGCTAAGCGGAGAGATTTTACCGGAGCAACGGAAAGCCTTGTCACCAGTTTACAATATGATAAAAGAAATACGACCGCCAGAAATCTGCTCGGTCTGATTTACTATGAGATCGGCGAATGGTATCAGGCGGCTGCGCAGTGGAACATCAGCTTAAGCTATGAACCGGAGGAGAACCCGGCCGCTGCCTATTTAGAGGAGCTGCAGGACAGCACCTCGCAGGTGGAGCAGACCAATCAGGCGATTCGCAAGTACAATCAGTGTCTGCAGTATTGCCAGCAGAAGAATTATGACCTGGCACAGATCCAGTTAAAGAAGGTCTTTGAGCTGAATCCGAACTTCTTAAAAGGCTATCAGCTCGCAGCGCTTCTGCAGATGCGGGAGGGCGCGTTCGATGAGGCAATGAATCTGTTAAAGCAGGCGGCCAAGATCGACCGCCGGAATCCGGATACACGTGCTTATATCAATGAGTGCCGGAAGCATCTGACAAAAGACGGAAAGCTGATCGAGCCGGAGAAAAAGAAGACAAAGTCCTTAAAAGAGCTGTTTATGGGATTCCAGGACCGCGTGGTCGTGGCGGCGGTTACGAATATCGCGATCGGTGTGGTTGCGGGTCTTGCGGTGTTCGGATTCCTGATCCTGCCGGCGATGCGCCACAGCAATACGGTACAGAACAGCAAGGAGCTGATCGCGGCAAATGAAGCGTCCGCAGCAAAGGATCAGCAGATCACCTCACTTGAGCAGCAGATCGAGGACATGCAAAAGCAGGTCGAGGATATGCAGGCACAGGTTGATACTGAGAAGGGAAACACCGATTCCGTACTGGCACGGATCGAGTCCTATAACAACCTGATCACGGCGTATGATGAGGTGAATAACAAAGACTACTATTACGCACAGGAGGATCTTGAGAAGGTCAACCGCGATGACTTGGACGAATCGAGTGCAGATGCATACGACGCGTTAGAAAATAAGATCGAGCGGAACATCCAGGCACTTGAAGAAGAATCTGGCGGATCCGATGAAGAGAGCTCCGGAGATGATTCCGGAGAATAAGAAAAAACGAGCCGGTCAAAACTGACCGGCTCATTATTATTTTACTGATATTAACTGATCAGGCATCTGTACTGTAGTTCGGTGCCTCTTTTGTGATCTGGATATCATGCGGATGGCTCTCGCGCAGTGCAGCTGCGGACATCTTCATGAACTGAGCATTGTCACGCAGATCCTTTAAGGTCGGTGCGCCACAGTATCCCATGCCGGCACGCAGACCGCCGAGGAGCTGGAAGATGGTATCTTCTACGCTGCCCTTGTAAGCAACACGGCCTTCGACACCTTCCGGAACCAGTTTTCTGGCATCGCTCTGGAAGTAACGGTCCTTGCTGCCCTTTTCCATTGCAGCGATGGAACCCATGCCGCGGTATACTTTGTATTTTCTGCCCTGATAGAGCTCGAATTCGCCCGGTGCTTCGTCGCAGCCTGCAAACATGGAACCCATCATAACGATCTCAGCACCTGCAGCAAGTGCCTTGGTCACATCGCCGGAGTACTTGATACCACCGTCGGCGATGATCGGAATGTCGTATTCTTTTGCAACTGCATAGCAGTCCATAACTGCGGAGATCTGCGGAACGCCGATTCCGGCAACCACACGTGTGGTACAGATCGAACCCGGTCCGATACCAACCTTCACACAATCTACGCCTGCCTCGATCAGTGCCTTGGTCGCTGCGCCTGTTGCAACGTTACCTGCGATCAGCTGCAGTTCCGGATAAGCATCCTTGATCTCGCGTACGGCGCGGATGATGTTTGCGGAATGGCCATGTGCGGAGTCTAATACGACAGCGTCAACATGTGCATGTACCAGTGCATCGATACGCTCCATGATGTTCGCGGTGATACCGACACCGGCACCGCAAAGAAGACGGCCCTGGTCATCTTTTGCAGCCAGCGGATATTTGATCGTCTTTTCAATGTCCTTGATCGTGATCAGACCTTTCAGATGATAGTCCTTATCAACGATCGGGAGCTTCTCCTTACGTGCTTTTGCAAGGATCTGCTTTGCGTCTTCAAGCGTGATGCCTTCCTCTGCTGTGATGAGGCCCTCGCTTGTCATGGATTCGCTGATTTTCTTTGAGAAATCTGTTTCGAACTTCAGATCACGGTTGGTGATGATACCAACGAGCTTTCCGTCGCTGTCGGTGATCGGAACACCCGAGATGCGGAACTTGCTCATCAGATCGTTTGCATCCTGCAGGGTGTGATACGGAGAGAGATAGAACGGATCAGTGATGACACCGTTTTCAGAACGTTTTACCTTATCGACTTCTTCAGCCTGCTGTTCGATCGACATGTTTTTATGGATCATGCCGATACCGCCCTGTCTTGCCATGGCGATCGCCATACGGTGCTCAGTTACTGTATCCATACATGCACTCATCATTGGGATGTTCAAACGAATCTTATTGGTCAGACGAGTGGTTAAATCTACCTGGTTTGGAGTTACTTCAGAATAAGCTGGTACAAGTAATACGTCATCAAATGTAATGCCTTCACCGATGATTGTCGCCATATTGTGTCCTCCTGAAATTTGCGCGAATTTTAAGTAATTTTTTCAATTATATCATCCAAAAGTCAAATGTCAACGGCAAATAAAGGTGTAACATTTCTTTTTATTCCTTTTTTGGAAAAAGTGTGTTACATTTAAGCGACAAGAGGGCAAAAAGCCCTGAATTACTTAAGGAAGTTGTAGTTTTAGGGGAGCAGTCACATGGAATTCCGGCCTTGTATTGACATTCACAACGGAAAGGTAAAACAGATCGTGGGCGGCAGTCTGACAGATGAAAAAGATCAGGCCAGCGAGAACTTTGTTTCAGAAAAGGATGCAGCCTGGTATGCCGGTCTTTACAAAAAGGACGGGCTCGCGGGAGGACACGTGATCCTTCTGAATGCGAAGGACTCTCCTTATTATAAAGAAACAAAAGCGCAGGCGCTTGCGGCACTGAATGCATATCCGGGCGGTCTGCAGGTCGGCGGCGGGATCACGGATGAAAATGCGAAGGAATTTTTAGATGCCGGCGCTTCTCATGTGATCGTGACATCGTTTGTATTCCGGGACGGGAAGATTGATCAGAGCAATCTGGAAAAGATTTATCAGGCAGCGGGAAAAGAGCATCTGGTGCTGGATCTCTCCTGCAGGAAGAGAGACGGTGCTTATTATATCGTAACGGACCGGTGGCAGCGTTTTACGAAAGAACGCATCACGGAGACACTTCTGGATCAGCTGGCAGCATATGCGGATGAATTTCTGATCCACGGTGTTGATGTTGAGGGAAAAAAAGGCGGCATCGAGGAGGAGCTTGTTTCCATGCTCGGAAGCTGGCAGGGGATTCCGGTCACCTATGCCGGGGGAATTGCCTCTCTGGAGGATCTGGAAAAGCTTGAGCGGCTTGGTCAGGGCAAAGTGCATGCGACAATCGGCAGCGCCCTGGATCTGTTCGGGGGAGTACTATCCTATCGGGAGCTGGCGCAAAAGTATGCAAAATGACACTTGTTGCATGTGTCAAACAGCGAAGTTAAAAAAAGGATCACCATATGGACATAAAGCAGTTGATCAAAAATGAATATGGAAGTCCGCTTTTTATTTCTGTCAAGAGGTATATCAAACGGCACAAAGGACTTGTGGCAGCAGGTATCCTGATCATTGCAGCAGTTGTTTTGCTCATCGTCTTTTTTGTCCACAGACATATAGAGGAAGAAAACAATCCGGAGCTGCACTTAAAGAGTGATTCATTTGAGCGATATGTGGGCGATACGGTAATGCCCGCAGATTTTCTGGAATCCGTCGAAGATGAGTCTGCAGTCATGCTTTCCTTTTTAACGGAAGGAAACTCCTATACATTTGAGGAAGAAGGCACGACGGCGTTGACGATCCTTGCAGTGAATGCCGACGGACAGCACCAGTTTAAAACGGTGGAGGTCACAGCGACGAAGAAGGATCTTGTGAGTCCTGTCATCACCGGTGCGGAAAACGATGTGCTACTGCAAAAGGGAGACGCCTTTGATGTCATGGAGGGTGTTACGGCGACGGATGAGACAGATCATGATCTGAACTTTAAGGTCGTTCCGGAAGAGATCGATACAAGCCAGGCCGGCACACATACCGTCGTTTATCGTGCGGTCGATGCATCCGGCAATGAAGATATCGTGGTGCGTCATGTGATGATCGCGGAAGAGATGCTGACGTATGAAGATACGGAATACCCCATTTTCTGGAGCGCGGAGGGTGTCGGTGACCATCCGTATCTGATCGCGGTGAACAGAGAGATGAATACCGTGACCGTTTTCGCACGGGATGAAGACGGCAGATACACGGTACCGTATAAAGCATTTGTCTGCAGCGTCGGTGATGATACGCCGACCGGGTATTTCTATACGCTTGAGCGGTATCGCTGGCAGGATCTGTATGACAACGCATGGGGCCAGTATGCGACCCGTATCGTCGATCACATCCTGTTCCATTCCGTACCGTATTACAGTAAAGATCCGTCTGATCTGGAATACGACCAGTATAATCTACTGGGCACGCATGCGAGCCTTGGCTGTGTGCGGCTGACGGTTGAAGATGCAAAGTGGATCTACGACAATACCGAAGAGGGATTTCCGTGTGTGATCTACGATGATACGCTGTTTGAGGGACCGCTCGGGAAACCGGAAAGCATTAAGATCGATGTGGACGATGAAGAAAAACGTGGCTGGGATCCAACCGATCCCAACGAAGAAAATCCGTGGTGAGGAGGAGTCGCGCGCGCCTGTCTCCCCATTGACAAAATGGACAAAACTCATTAAGATTACTGCATATGGCAAGGGCGCTTGGAACAAGGTTCTGAGGGCCTTTGTTGCTTTTTTGGGAAAATGATCAAAGTAAGAAAAAGGAGAACAAAGCATGAGCAGGTATACGAAGGATGATATCTTCCGCATTTGTGAAGAGGAAAATGTGGAGTTTATCCGTCTGCAGTTTACGGATATTTTCGGGCATCTGAAAAACGTTGCGATCACCATCAGTCAGCTGGGAAAGGCATTGAACAATCAATGTATGTTTGACGGGTCTTCGATTGAGGGATTTGCCAGAATCGAAGAGTCCGATATGTACCTCTATCCGGATCTGGATACGTTTGAGATCCTTCCCTGGAAACCGATCAACGGAAGGACGGCGCGGATCATCTGTGATGTTTATAATACGGACGGAACACCGTTTGAGGGAGATCCCAGATATGTCCTTCGCAAAGAAATCGAGAAGGCGCGTGAGATGGGATATGAGTTTAATGTCGGACCGGAATGCGAGTTTTTCCTGTTCCACACCGATGACGGTGGCAGCCCGACGACATTTTCACATGATACCGGCGGCTATTTTGATCTGGGACCGAATGATCTGGCGGAAAATGTACGCCGCGAAATGGTCCTGACGCTCGAAGAGATGGGTTTTGAGATCGAAGCTTCCCATCACGAGACCGCACCGGCGCAGCATGAGATTGATTTTAAATATGAGCGCGCGCTCCACGCAGCGGATAATATCATGACCTTCAAGTTTGCAGTGAAGACGATCGCAAAGCAGAGCGGCCTGTATGCAACCTTTATGCCGAAGCCCAAAGAAGGTGTCGGCGGGTCCGGCATGCATGTCAATATGTCTCTCGAAAAAGACGGAAAAAATGCATTTGTCAATGCGGATGATGTGCATGGACTCAGCCAGGAGGCATACTGGTTTATGGGCGGTCTGATCCACCATGCCTATGCGATGACAGCTGTAACCAATCCGCTGGTCAATTCCTATAAGCGTCTGGTACCGGGCTACGAAGCACCGATCCACATTGCATGGTCGGCAAGAAACAGAAGCCCGTTGATCCGCGTTCCCTCTTCCCGCGGACAGAGCACCAGAATCGAGTTAAGAAGCCCTGATACGGCAGCTAACCCATATCTGGCACTCGCGGTCTGTCTGGCAGCAGGCCTTGACGGCATTCAGAATCAGATCGATCCGCCGGCAGAGGTCGTGCAGAATATTTACGCAATGACAGATAAAGAGCGGAAAGCGCAGGGGATCCGTTCGCTTCCGTCAAACCTTCTCGAGGCAATCCGCGCAATGGAAGATGATGCATTTGCGACTTCCGTGCTGGGAGAGCACCTTGCGGAATGCTACATCCGTGCGAAAAAGCAGGAATGCGAGGCATATTCCATGCAGGTCAGCCAGTGGGAGCTTGACGAGTATCTGGGCAAGTATTGATTCGTTTGTGGCAGAACGATTTGTAAAGGAGCAGTCAGACTTTGCAAAACATTATCGTAGCTTTTCCAAAGGCGGAAGGCGGCAGAAAACTGAAGAACATTCTGACGCAGAGCGGCTGGTATGTTCCTGCGACAGTGGCCAGCGGGAATCAGACGCTGGCAAGAGCCAATGAGCTGCGGTATGGAACCGTGCTGACAGTAAGCCGACTGCCGGACATGACATGGATCGATCTGCTGCAGCATTTGCCGGAAGGATTCTCCATGGTGATCCTTCTTCCGGAAAATCAGATGGAAAATGCCAGGGTGGCATTGCCGGATGCATCATCAAAACGGGTCATGTTCCTGCCGCTTCCGTTTGTGGTAGGAAACCTGTTGGAATCCATCCGGGAGGCAGATCAGCGAGCAGAAACGATCCGACGCAAAGATAAGACCCGGCCACGGACGAGAAGTCCGAAAGAGGATGCGGCAATTCGTCAGGCGAAGCAGCTTTTGATGGATTCGCGGCATATGACAGAAAACGCGGCGCATCATTATCTGCAGCGACGGAGTATGGAAAGTCAGGACAGTCTGTATGAATGTGCACAGAAAGTGATCCTGATGCTTTCATGAGCGTTTTATTTCAACGTACATAAAAACCGTTCCTGCCGCATGTCGTGATACAGGTGGCAGATGTTCTCATCAAACAGATATACGCCGATGATGGAAGTAAGGTCTTCGGCTCCCGGAATAATCTCTGTCAGGGAATTGGTATAGTTTGACAGTTTTTCAGGATGAAAACAGATCGTTTTTTTGTTTTCAAATACCGCGTTATACAATATCTTTGCTTCGACCAGATCCTGGAAAATATGGCTTCCGTAGGAAAGCTCAGGACGGTATCCGGCTCTGGATTCAGCAATCTCACAAACAGCGCAAAAACCACTGATATCTGAGAACGCTGTAGGGACACCCAGCTCCTGGGATGTCGTGCCGATTCGGCCGGGAACCATCAGCATCAGGTTCCGGTCAGTTCCTTTAAAGTACCAGTTGACGGCGCCGATGGCTCTGGCAATCTTTCCTTTTTCGTTGTAAGGCATTTTGTAGTATGCCACAGGATCTACATAGACAATACCATCCAGTTTCTGGCTGACCGATAATCCCATGGAAGCGCTCCGGCATTCCAGAAATACAGAAGTCTCATCAAGCTGATCAGGAATGTTGCCTTTTCCGGTATCCTGAAAGATCTGAAGCGGACGACATTGCAGCAGGTTTACGACATAATCTCCGTCTCTGGAGAAATTGATCGTAAATTCGATATCAATGGGATGGTTATATTCATTCTGAATGCAATGCATGATCTTTTGCAGCATCTGCATCAGATCCGTTCTTTTTACCAGACCGCCGCAGCTGACAAACAGGACGTTGCGATTGATTCCGCGGTTTCTGAGCATGCGTTCCGTGTCATAATCATGCTCCATTAACAGTTTTTTCAGATAATCCGGTAATACATCGCTGATCATATCCGGGAAGTTTTGTTCAACGCGGCGGGTTTCTTTGTTAATGACATCTACACCACGCTGGGAAAATTTGTGCTTTTCAGCGGAACTGGCAAATGAGACAGCTTCCGGATGATCGAGGCTCACCAGACGCGGATAGGATCCTTCCGTTCTGTCAACGGCAGATGTACCAAGTCCCATAACCAGGCGCAGCATGCCGGCAGAAGGATCGAGTTTTTCCAGAAACCGGTAGGGACTGTAGGAATACCCGACACCCGCCGCACAGGGCATGAAATACTTCTCATAGTGTGATCCGGAAACACGCTGTACCAACAGGGACATTTGCTCATCTCTCTTATCGAGCCCACGTTGCTTTCTGTAGTCAAGTGCAGAGAGGCTCATAGTGCTGGCATACACGGTGCGAACCGCGTTTTCAAATTCGGCAAGACGCTCGCTTCGTGTCCCTGTATTTGCGCAAAATACAGATTCATATTTTCCGGCAAACGCATTGCCGAATCCGTCTTCCAGAATACTGCTCGAGCGGACAATATACGGATCCTGTCCGTAATAATCCAGCAGTCTTAAGAACTGATCTTCCATATCCGGAGCAAAGGCACCGTTTTTAAGTTTCTCTGCGAACTCACCGGCCAGAGAAAAATACTCTTCTTCTTTTCGTTGGCGGATCCGTATATCCCAGAACCTGTTTTCAACAATATAGGTGTAAAAGACATCAGAGCCGATATAAAAAGAATCATGCGGTTCCAGCTTTGCGTAAAGTTCGGGGCATCTGTTTTGAATGATCTTTCTGGCCAGCAGCATGCCGCACGCTTTCCCGCCGATCAGACCGGTGCCGACCATTCGGTCACGGATGTGAAAATAGTCTTCCGGCAGGAAATGCTCGTTGATCAGTGTCCGCATTTGCAGGTCTCTCGACATCATGATCCGGCACATCTGATGGCAGGCTTCGGTCACATCCTGTCCATTGTCCATAAGAAGACGCATCCGGTTAAAAAACCTGTCCCAGGCATCTGATGTCTGTGTTTCTCCTGTTCCCTGTCTGTCGTTCATGACTTTATAAAAATGACTGACTTCCACTCCGTCTGTCAGAGGCCGGAATGTTCCGTCGGAAGGATCATACAGATGCGGGAACAGCATCGTTTCGGATTCACGGTTCCAGACTTTTTCCGGTCGTACATAAACATGATCTTCATCAGAATAGACATCCAGAAACAGCTGTGTTGTATTCATGATCTTTGCCACTGCACGCTCAGAATGTCTGGCTCTGAGCAATGGGAAAAAAGCGATTGTATCGAGGCTGAAGAGGAACGGGCAGGTCACCTGAAAAAAGTTGCCCATCATCAGATCCGTAGCCCAGGCTGTCTGGAGTTCTGACAGACAGTCGAAGACATAAAACGCGTCATAGCCTTCCTGCTCAATGATATTGTGAATCTCTACGGTAAAGGTTTCGAAGCGGTGGGAAAGCTCCACGCGATAGGTATGAATGCCTTCCTGCTCTTCGATCAGTGGCGGATGAGAGGCAAAGCGAATATAGATGATGTTTCGTTTATCTTCAAGTGCCTGACGGATATAAGGTTCCATAAAAAGACGAAATTCCGAAAGATCGGAAATGCGCCATACGACATTATCTCCGAGACGGATGTTATCAAGGGCAATATCCATCTGCGGGATACCGGATTTTGCGCGTTCAAATGCAGCCATGAGAATCTCCTTTCAAATCATAAAGTGCGATCAGACAGGATAAGTTCCGTTAAAGCAGGCCATACAAAGATCTGTCTGTCCCGACATCTGGGAAAGATGTTCCAGTTTCATATAGGCGAGTGAATCAGCACCGATCATTGTGCGAATCTCTTCCGTGGAATGAGAGGAGGCGATCAGTTGATTGTTGGAAGGTACATCTGTACCGTAATAGCATGGGAAAAGAAACGGCGGTGCACTGATCCTGACATGAACTTCCTTTGCGCCGGCTTCTTTCAGCATACGGATCAGACCGCTGATCGTTGTTCCCCGAACGATGGAATCATCCACGAGGACAATCCGTTTTCCGGAAACGACAGGTTTCAATACGGACAGCTTCATACGCACACCGGCCGATCTGTCCTCCTGATTCGGTTTGATGAATGTGCGTCCCACATAACTGTTCTTGTAGAAAATCATTTCAAAAGGCAGGGATGCAGCTTTTGCATATCCCCTTGCGGCGGCCAGACCGGAATCCGGAACGCCGGCCACGATATCTGCGTCTGCAGGAGAATCTTTTGCCAGCAGCTCCCCTGCACGGATCCGGGCGTCATAGACGTGAACGCCGTCGATCATGCTGTCAAGTCTTGCAAAGTAGATATATTCAAAGACACATTTGGCGTGGGTCCCTTGGCAGCAGGATGTGTCCGACCGGATCTCATCGGAGGTTATGGTCAGGATTTCTCCCGGTTTGATATCACGTACGAATTGCGCGCCGACTGCTTCAAAAGCACAGCTTTCGGACGCGACGAGCCATGCATTGCCACGTTTTCCGAGGCAAAGAGGCTTTAGCCCGAGCGGATCACGCATGGCGATCAGCTTGCGGGGGCTTTTGATCAGGAGCGCATAGCCGCCCTTTAGTTTCTCTGCTGTCAGAGCAACGGCTGTTTCGATGCTTTTTGTTTTGACACGGGCCCGTGCAATGAGATAGGCGATCAGCTCGGAATCCGTTGTCGTGTGAAAGATCGCTCCGTCATGTGCCAGTTCCTGACGGAGTTCATCTACATTTAACAGGTTCCCGTTATGCGCGAGAGCCATGGTTCCCTTGATATAATTTAAAACCAGCGGCTGGGCGTTTTCTCTGGTATTATCTCCTGTCGTTGAATAGCGGACATGACCGATTCCGAGATTTCCGGATAGCGTATCCAACCGTATGTGATCAAACACTTCCGTGACGAGCCCGAGATTCTTATAAAAGGTCATATTGTCCCGTGTGCCTTCGGTGTCTGATATTGCGATGCCGCAGGCTTCCTGTCCGCGATGTTGCAGAGCACAGAGTCCAAAGAAAATATCATTGGCAACCTGTATATCGGATCGTTCATAGATGCCGAAGACACCGCAGGCTTCCTTCACACCGCTGCTGTTTCCGATTGGCTGTATTTTCTGAACATTCCACATATCGATGCACCTCTTACTGACCGCTTTGCCCATAGTTTGAAAGAACCCGGGCAGACGGATCGCTGACATTACAGCCTTCCCAGTCACGGTTTGGCATCCAGAAGTCTTTGACCATCTGTGACTGACCGGGATAGTAGCGTTCAAAGATCTCGCGATACAGAAGGGATTCCTTCGTAAAAGGTGCAGCGTGCGTGTATTGTCGACGCCGGCTTTCAAAATCTTCGTCTGAATAACAGGAATCCGCATATTTGATCAGATCATCTCGGAGAGAGTGTCCGACAGCATCGGAAAAAGCGGCTTTTTCGCGCATGAGGATCGATTCCGGAATGAGCCGGTCTTTTTCAAAGGCATGACGGAGCAGATATTTTCCGATGCCATAGCGGTTCATTTTCATCTCCGGGTTGATATTCATGACATAGTCAACAAAAGAAAGATCTCCGAACGGGACACGGGCTTCGAGCGAATTGACCGAAATGCATCGGTCAGCACGCAGCACATCGTACATATGGATCTCATGGATTCGTTTTGCGGCTTCGGTCTGAAAGGCATCCGCGTCAGGAGCAAAGTCCGTATATTTATAACCAAACAACTCGTCCGAGATCTCGCCGGTCAGGATGACGCGAAGATCTGTGTTTTCATGAATCCATTTGCAAACCAGATACATGCCGATCGAAGCGCGTATCGTCGTAATATCGTAGGTTCCAAGTGCAGCGATGACCGGTTCGAGAGCCTCGATCACATCCTCTTTTGAAATGATCACTTCATAGTGATCACTGTGGATAAAATCAGCGACGATACGGGCATACTTTAAGTCAATGGCATCTTTGTCCATACCGATGGAAAATGTTTTAAGAGGAGCGTTCAGATACTTTGCGGCGATTCCGCAGACAAGGGAAGAATCCAGACCGCCGGAAAGAAGAAAACCGACGGGAGCATCTGCATCGAGCCTTTTCCTAACGCCGTTGATGAGACGGGACCGGATATTGTCACAGATCAGATCTACAGACATCTCGGAATGGAAACCTTCCGCTTTAGCCGGATCATGATAGCAGACAAATGTACCGTTTTCCCAGTAATGACCCGGTGGAAACGGACGGATCTCTTTACAGATGCCAACCAGATTTTTTGGTTCGGATGCAAAAAGAACATAACCATCACTGTCGTATCCGTAATAGAGCGGGCGGATGCCGATGGGATCACGTGCCGCAATGAATGTATCTTTTGCGGCATCGTAGATCACGAGCGCGAATTCTGCGTCCAAAAGCGAAAACATGGAACATCCGAGCCGTTCGTAGAGCGGCAGAAGGATTTCACAGTCACTGTTACTTATAAAGGATTCGCCGAGGCTCATCAAATAGGAACGCAGCGGGCGGAAACCATATAATTCTCCGTTGCAGATGCAGACATTTCCATGATGGACAAATGGCTGCATGCCGTCAGGTGTCAGTCCCATGATCGACAGACGGTTAAACCCCATAAGTCCACCGGGAACAGAGCGTGTTAATGAATCATCCGGACCGCGGGAGGCGGTTTTGGAAAGCATTTCTGAGAAAAGTGCGGCGTCCGCGTCCGGACGGCAATAAGATAAAATAGAACACATGGTCATACTCCTCTATAGTAATGTAACATCTTCAGGAAGCGAAAAATTTGTATGATTGCTGTCAGCATGCTCCGAATGAAGCATTTCATCTTCCAACACATCTTTTACATATTCGATAAATGTGTTTGTAACTGTCGACGGGATTTGCCCTTTTGGTGTCACCAGAGCGTATTTCACTGCTTTGGGAGGATTCGTGATCAGCTTTGTGACAACCAGGGGGTTCGGCGTGTAAGTGGTCTGCGGAAAGATGCAGATGCCGACACCCTGTTCTACCAGAGCGACTGCATCCTGATAATTGGATAAGCGACAAAGAATCTGCGGTTCGGCCCCGATGCTTTCAAACCATCGAGTGATCGCTTCAATCCTGGAAACACGCTCCGGGAGGATCAGAGATTCATGACAGAGTGCGGAAAGGGGGATTTCGCTGCCGGGATCGGCTGCCAGCGGATGGCTTTTCGGAAGCAGAGCGACCCAGGGTTCCGTTCCGACGCAAAAACCCTCTACATGTTCATTGTCATAAGGTGTTGCAATGACAGCCAGATCGATTTCATGCGAAAACAGCTGCCCAAGGATATCATCGGTACCGCCGCTTCGCAGGGTGTAATGGACCAGTGGATATTCCTCCTGAAATCCCGCGATCCACCGGGCGATCAAAAACGGCGCCCGGCCCTCGACAGTGCCAATCATCAGATTGCCGGAAAGCTCTTTACCGTAAGAATGGATCTCCTCACGGGTTTTTTCACATAAGGAAAGAATCTGCTGCGCACGGCGTAAAAGGAGTTCGCCGGTAGGGGTCAGTTCCAACCGTCGGCTTCCGCGAATGAATAACTGCGTATCCAGGTCTTTTTCAAGATCCCGGATCTGATTGCTTAAGGGCGGCTGGCTCATGGAAAGGCGTTTGGCTGCCTGCGTGATATTCAGTTCTTGTGCGACGGTGACAAAGTATGTTAAAGTTCGAAAATCCATAATAGTTCTCCCAAAATGATACAAAAAAGGCGCAGAACTGTAATGAACAGTCCGGCACCCTTGCCCAGGATCATATATGTCATCATTATTTCATTCGGGAAGAGTATTGTCAAGAATACGGCAATAGCAAATCGGTATCGGATATATAATGAAATCAGTATTGCTGTATGATTGACGAAAGTAAATGGATATGGTTAAAATGTGTGCAAAGCAAAGGCGCTTTGTGATGCCGGAGAGGGTGTCACAGAGCGCCTTTTTGCGTGATTGCATGAATTAACATGAATAAAGAATCAATACAGGAGGAAAAATAAGTGGAAAACATAAACAGCAGATCGATTCCGGAAATGTATGGAAGTCTGGTCTTTGATGACAGAGAAATGCGAGAGCGGCTGCCGAAAGATATTTATAAAGCAGTACATAAGACAATAGAAAACGGTTCTCATCTGGAACTGGATGTGGCAAATGTCGTTGCATCCGCAATGAAAGAATGGGCTCTGGAGCGCGGGGTAACACATTTTACGCATTGGTTCCAGCCGATGACAGGGCTTACGGCAGAGAAGCATGATAGCTTTATCGCACCGGAAGCAGACGGAAGCGTGATCCTGGAATTCTCCGGAAAAGAACTGGTAAAGGGGGAGCCGGATGCCTCCAGCTTTCCTTCAGGAGGACTGCGGGCCACGTTCGAAGCCAGAGGATATACAGCCTGGGATCCGTCCTCTCCGGCATTTATTAAGGACAGATCCCTGTACATACCGACAGTTTTCTGCTCTTACGGCGGAGAAGCGCTTGATAAGAAAACGCCGCTTCTGAGGTCGATGGAAGCCCTGAACAAACAGGCGGTGCGGCTTCTGAATCTTCTGGGATTTGACGATGTGAAACAGGTACATACAACAGTGGGATCCGAGCAGGAGTACTTTCTGATCGATAAGGACATGTATTTAAAACGTAAGGATCTTCTGGTGACAGGCAGAACCCTTCTGGGTGCGCCGGCATCAAAAGGGCAGGAGATGGAGGATCATTATTTTGGTGTTTTAAAGCCGAAGGTGTCTGCTTATATGCATGAGCTGGACGAAGAGCTCTGGAAACTGGGCATTCCGGTCCGCACCAAACACAATGAGGTCGCGCCGGCACAGCATGAACTGGCTCCGGTATTTGAAACAGCAAATGTGGCAGTCGACCACAACCAGCTGACAATGGAAGTCATGAAGAAAGTGGCAGACAAATACAATTATGCATGCCTGTTGCATGAGAAGCCGTTTGAGGGCATCAACGGATCGGGTAAGCATAATAACTGGTCGATTTCGACCAACACAGGCGTCAATCTTTTAAACCCGGGAAAGCATCCGGCCGGGAACTTGCTGTTTCAGGTGTTTTTGATCGCAGTGATTGCAGCCGTTGATGAATATGCGGATCTGCTGCGAATATCGGTGGCCTCTGCCGGGAATGATCATCGTCTCGGAGCCAATGAGGCACCGCCTGCGATCATATCGATTTTTGTCGGAGATGAACTGTCCGGAATCCTCGAAAGCATAGAAAAAGAAACCGATTATGAGGAGAGCGGAAAGATCCAGATGGAAATGGGTGCAGAGGTTCTGCCGCACATTACAAAGGACACTACAGACAGAAACCGCACGTCACCGTTTGCGTTTACCGGAAACAAGTTTGAATTCCGGATGCCTGGATCAGCAGTGTCCGTTGCAAATGCGAATATTGTACTGAATACGGCAGTAGCTGAAGTGCTCGAACAGATATATGACACATTAAAGGATGTGCCGCAGAGACAGCAGGAAGAAACGCTGCGGATCCTGCTTCGGCAGATGCTCATCCGGCATAAACGGGTTTTGTTTAACGGAAACGGCTATACCGACGAATGGGTTGAGGAAGCAAAAAGACGCGGACTCGATAATCTGCGAAACCTCCCTGAAGCAATGCCGCACTGGATTTCCGACAAAAGCATTGATCTGTTTACGAAACATGGGATCTTTACCAGAGAGGAAATCTTTTCCCGGTATGATATCCTGCTTGAAAACTTTGCAAAGACGATCCATATCGAATCCCTGACGATGCAGGATATGGTCCGAAAAGACTTTACGGCCGGGATTGTAGCATACATGAAGGATTTGACGCAGGAGGCCTGCCAGAAGAAAACGTTGCTTCCTGACTGTGCCTGTACGATGGAAGAGAGTATCCTGAAGCGTTTGGATCAGGCTGCAGGAGAGATGCTTAAGGCCTGTGAAACACTGGCTTCGGATACAAAAGAAGCAGAACAGATAGATGATCTGCTCGCATGCGCACAGTTTTATCAGGATACGATTTTGCCGGATATGGAAGAACTGCGGCGCATTGTAGACGGGGCAGAGTATCTGATCCCGGATCAGTATCTGCCATACCCGACTTATGCGGAGATATTGTTCTCGCTGCGGTAAAAGGGAGGGGAGACAGGGGACGGTTCTCTGTCTCCTT
>CADBRG010000066.1 GCA_902797015.1 uncultured Lachnospiraceae bacterium | reverse complement strand
CGGATATTGATTCACTTGCAAACAACAAATCAAGACTCATCCTTTTAAATAAGGCTGATCTGGCGGATCCTGCCGCAAACCGTCTCTGGACGGATTATTATAAAAGCCTCGGCTTTGAAACGGTATGCCTGGATTCCCGTAAAAAAAATGCGATGAAGCAGGTACTTGCTTCCGTTATGGAAAGCTGCCGGGCAAAGATCGAGCGGGATCAAAAGCGCGGGATCAAAAACCGGCCGATCCGTGCAATGGTAGTAGGTATTCCGAATGTCGGCAAATCCACTTTTATCAACACGTTTGCCGGAAGAGCAGTTGCCAAGACAGGTAACCGTCCCGGTGTCACAAAAGGAAAGCAATGGATCCGTTTAAATAAAAATGTTGAATTACTGGATACGCCCGGCATTTTATGGCCGAAATTTGAAGATCGGACCGTCGGGCTTCATCTCGCATTGATCGGATCCATGAACGATCAGATCCTTTCTGTGACTGATCTGGCACTGGAACTGATTGCAGCACTGAAAGAACTGTATCCGGATGCGATCACAGGCTATTATCCGATTCCTGCATGCGATACACCTGTAGCAACCTTAGAGGAAATCGCCAAATGCAGAAATTGCATTAAGAAGGGGGCTGAGATCGATTACGAGAAAGCCGCCGCTTTATTACTGGATGATTTCCGTTCCGGAAAGCTTGGACAGATCAGTCTGGAAACACCGGAAAGACCGTCATCAGACGAATGACGCGATAAAAAAGAATGAAAACACAAAAGAGTATTTCCGAAATCAAATCCGAGTTTGATCAATATGCGCCTGATCAATTGCAAGAATTTTGCGAACGATATACTGCGGATGGCAGAAGCGGTGTACAGGCTCTGATCAAACGGGCGCACAAAATGATGGATGCGCATAACAGGGAACTGGACCGCATTGAAAACATGCGGGTTTACGAAAACCGTTTCCTGCAAAAATATGACGTCATCTGCGGGGTAGATGAAGCCGGGAGAGGACCACTTGCGGGTCCTGTTGTCGCCGGTGCCGTGATCTTGCCCAAAGACTGTCATATGCTGTATTTAAACGATTCCAAAAAGCTGTCTGCAAAAAAACGGGATGAATTGTATGAGCAGATAAAAGACGAAGCCATCAGCTGGGCGGTCGGAATTGTCGGTCCGGAGCGGATCGATGAGATCAATATCCTGCAGGCTACCTATGAGGCGATGCGGATCGCCATCGGTCAGTTGACACCGACACCACAGATCCTGTTAAATGATGCCGTAGAGATTCCGCGGGTGTCCATCCCGCAGTGTCCGATCATCAAGGGAGATGCCATGAGTATTTCAATCGCTGCAGCAAGCATAATGGCGAAGGTCACAAGGGACCGCATCATGATGGAATATGATAATCTGTATCCGGCTTACGGATTTGCGTCGCATAAGGGCTACGGATCTGCTGCGCATATTGAGGCAATCCGCACGAACGGCCCCAGTCCGATTCACAGAAATACATTTATTAAGAATTTTATCTGAACCACATACAGCATCAGATCAAACACACTGGAGGACAGATGAAAAACAAACGACAGATCGGTTCAGAACACGAAATCCGGGTTGCTGAATACTTAAAACAAAACGGATGGCAGATCCTTACGCTAAATTTTCGCTGTCGTTTTGGCGAGATCGATCTGATTGCAAAAGAAGGGAACACGCTCTGTTTTCTGGAAGTTAAATACCGGCAGGCAGATCAATACGGAGATCCGGCAGAAGCAGTAGATCACAAAAAGCAGAAGCGTATCTCAAATGCTGCCAGCTACTATCTGTATCACAACCGTATCCCTTCTGACACACCATGTCGTTTTGACATTGCGGCAGTCACACCGTCCGGGATCAGGCTGATCCGGAATGCATTTGATTATACCGGAAACTTTAATTGATATATATGGATTTACAGGAGGAACCACATTTATGATCAGCGCAAACAATGTTACGCTTCGATTCGGCAAAAAAGCCCTTTTTGAGGAAGTAAACATCAAGTTTACAGAAGGCAACTGCTATGGCATCATCGGTGCGAACGGTGCCGGAAAATCAACATTTTTAAAGATTTTAAACGGTCAGATCGAACCTACCAATGGTGAGGTCGTAATTTCACCGGGCGAACGCCTTTCCTTCCTGCAACAGGATCAGTTTAAATACGATGCGTATCCGGTCCTTGATACCGTCATCATGGGTAATCAACACCTCTATGACATTATGAAGGAAAAAGAAGCCATTTACATGAAAGAGGACTTTTCCGACGAAGATGGTATTCGTGCAAGTGAGCTGGAAGCCGAATTTGCCGAAATGGATGGCTGGAATGCAGAATCCGATGCCGCTACGATCCTTACAGGCCTCGGCATTGAGACAGATCTGCACTATTGCATGATGGGCGATCTTGGCGGTGCACAGAAGGTCAAAGTCCTTCTGGCGCAGGCATTGTTCGGAAACCCGGATATCCTTCTTCTTGACGAGCCGACCAACAACCTGGATCTTGATGCGATCGCATGGCTGGAAGAGTTCCTGATCAATTTCGACAATACCGTAATCGTGGTTTCCCATGACCGTTACTTCTTAAATAAAGTATGTACGCACATTGCAGATATTGATTATGGCAAGATTCAGCTTTACACCGGTAACTATGACTTCTGGTATGAGTCCAGTCAGCTGATGATCCGCCAGATGAAAGAAGCCAACAAGAAAAAAGAAGAGAAGATTAAGGAACTCAAGGAATTCATTTCCAGATTCTCTGCGAATGCCTCCAAATCCAAACAGGCTACATCCAGAAAGAAAGCACTGGAAAAAATCGAGCTTGATGAGATCAAGCCATCCAGCAGAAAATATCCTTATATTGACTTCAGACCGCAAAGAGAGATCGGTAATGAAGTTCTGATGGTTGAAGGCTTAAGCAAGACCATTGATGGCGTTAAAGTACTCGATAATATCACATTTCATGTAGAGCATGATGACAAGATCGCATTTGTCGGCGGAAATGAGCATGCCAAAACCGTTCTGTTTAAAATCCTGATGGGTGAAATGGAGCCGGATGAAGGCACCTTTAAATGGGGTGTTACAACCAGCCAGTCCTATTTCCCGAAAGACAACACCGAGATCTTTGATACGGACATGGCAATCGCTGACTGGCTGACACAGTTCTCCGAGATCAAAGATGCGACTTATGTACGAGGATTCCTGGGAAGAATGCTGTTTAAGGGAGAAGACGGTATCAAGAAAATGCGTGTACGTTCCGGTGGTGAGAAAGTACGTGTCATGTTCTCAAGAATGATGATCGAAGAGTCAAATGTTCTGATCTTTGATGAGCCGACAAACCACCTTGATATGGAATCGATCACAGCACTGAACAATGGTCTGATCAAGTTCCCGGGTGTCATCCTGCTTGCCTGCCGCGATCATCAGATCGTTCAGACAACGGCAAACCGCATCATCGAGATCATGCCGGACGGATCAATCATCGATAAGGTAACCACCTACGATGAATATCTTGACAGCGATG
>CADBRG010000065.1 GCA_902797015.1 uncultured Lachnospiraceae bacterium | reverse complement strand
CCTGTGGTAGTCCTCCATATCAACATCAAGAGTAATCGTTCTCTCCCGGGTGCTGCTCATTCTCTGCAAAAGGCTCACGACTTCGACATGCACGGTCTGCGAAAACTGGTCAACAGGACATACTTTCCTGATTCGGTATCCGCCATCATTTAAGATCCGCAAATCTCTCGCCAGTGTTGCAGGATCACAGCTGACATAAACGATTCGCTCCGGCGCCATTTCAAGCATCGTGGCAAGAAGCGATGCATCGCAGCCTTTGCGCGGCGGATCGACAACGATCACATCCGGGTGAACCGCTTCGTTTTGCTTCTCTTTCTGTTTCCTGTAAAAATCGGGAACGATTTCTTCCGCCTTACCGGTATAAAACGTTACATTTTCGATTCCGTTATAGTGTGCGTTTTCTTTTGCGTCTGCAATCGCTTCCGGTACGATCTCAACACCGTAAACATGCTTTGCCTTTTTCGCAAGGAACAATGATATCGTTCCGGCACCGCAATAAAGATCCCATACGGTCTCATCTCCGGTCAGACCGGCGTATTCGAGTGCAGTCGCATACAGTTTCTCCGTTTGTTTTGTATTTACCTGAAAGAATGATTTTGGAGAGATCCGATAGGTGATATCCTGCAGCTTTTCTGTAATAAAAGGCTCTCCCCGAATCAGGTGCACTTCTTCTCCAAGGATGACATTTGTCTGTTTGATATTCACATTGATCGAAAAGGAGTGCATTCCCGGAATTGCAAACAACGCATCTGCCAAAGCCTTCTCCTGCGGAATGGATTTTCCGTTAAGAATCAGACAGACCAGAATCTGTCCGGTCGCAAAGCCTTTGCGGATCAGCACATGTCTTACCAGTCCGTTTCCGGTTGTTTCATCATAAGCCGGAATATTATATTTCTCCATATGCGCAATGATGATATCAAGGATTTTCCGATTTACCGGATGCCCTAACATGCAGTCACGGTTCTCGATGATCCTGTGACTTCTTCCTGCATAAAAGCCGGTGATGATCCTCCCGTCCGCAGATGTTCCGATTGGAAACTGCGCCTTATTACGGTAATGAAACGGCGCATCGGAACCGATGATCGGTTCCATGCGGATGACCTCGCCTTCTTCTGCTGCCGCGCCTTTTCCTGCTTCCGTATCTTCTCCTGTTGCGGTTTCCTCTCCCGGCAAAACAACGCTAAAACCGCCGATGCGCTCGAGCACATCTTTTACCTTGCGCATTTTGAATTCCAGCTGTTTTTCATAGGAAAGAGCCTGCAGCTGACATCCTCCGCAAGGACCTGCAAAGGAGCATGGCGGCTCCACACGATCAGGAGACGGCTCCAGCACCCTGATCAGACGCGCATAGGCATATGTCTTTTTCACCTTTGTGATCCCTGCCAGTATCCTGTCTCCGGGGATCGCATCACGCACAAAAAGAACGGCACCGTCCACACGGCCGATGCCTTCCCCGTTTGTACCGATATCTTCGATTTTTACTTCGATCTCATCATTCTTTTTTAATGTCAGCATGATCGTCTCCGTATTGTTTGTCTAAGTGGGTTAATCCCGCCCGGTTCTGCGGATATTGGAATCAAACAGTCTGTTAAAGCCCTGCCATTCCAGGTTATTCTCCGGGATTGAAGAAATCTCCTCTTTGAAGCTCTCCATCTTTGCATCCAGATTATCTGCCATGGAGAGTGCGATTGCCTCTACCAATGCCGGTTTTTTCGGTGAACCGTACTCCAGCTCTCCGTGATGCGCCAGAATACAATGCAACAGTTCATTGGCCAGTCGTACCGGGAAATCCGGGATCTTCGCAATCTGATTTCTGATCTGCATTGCACCGATCGTGATGTGTCCCAGCAGCTGACCTGCATCGGTATAGTCATTTTCCGGGAAAGTAGAAAGCTCATCCAGCTTCCCGATATCATGCAGCATCGCTGCGGTCAGCAAAAGATCTCTGTTTAAGAACGGATACTGCATGCTGATAAAATCACAGTTTTGCGTAACAGAGAGTGTATGCTCCAACAGACCGCCGACAAATCCATGATGCACAGACTTTGCCGCAGAATGATTTTTAAATCTGGCCGCAAAGGTCTCATTTTCAAAGAACATCTCTGTCAGTGCCTTCAAATGCGGGTTCTGCAGATTCTTCACAAATTTCAGCAGCTCCTGATACATCTGACCGATATCCTTGCTGCTGACCGGAAGATAATCCGCCGGATCATATTCGCCTTCGCCTACTTTACGGATCCGCTTGATATTCAGCTGCGGCGCCCCCTGGAACATCGTCACGTCGCCGACCACATAGACATAATCAAGAGAATCAAAATCCTCGATCCCTGCGGAATTGACATCCCAGATCTTGGCAGAAAGCGTTCCTGTCTTATCCTGTAATGTCACGTTATCATATGGCTTTCCGGCTTTTGTCAGTGCATTCTGTTTTTTCTTACAGAGGTATACCTCGCCGACGCGGTCTCCCTCACGCAGTGTTTCAATGTATTTCATATTGCTGTTGCCGGCAGATTTACCGGCTTCCTTTCTAAGCCCTTTGGGCAGTTCTATTATCTTTCCTGTTTTTTACGCTCTTACAGAGCCGACAGATCCAGACCGTCTTCTCCATCCAGCATTTCTTTTAAAATTGCTGTGATCTTCTGCAGGTCTTCTTCATCTTTTCCTTCCATGTTCAGAACCATAACCGGATCATGGAGCGATGCGCGAAGCAGTGCCCATCCGGTCGGATCCTCATTGAAGCGAATCCGCACACCTTCATAGGAAAGTGGCAATGTATACCCTTTTTCTTCTGCTTTTTCTTTGAACCGTGTAAGTACTTCTGTCCCGTATGCACCGAAATCTTCCACAGAAATCGGGAACCGTACTTCCCTGTCGGCACATTCCATGTTCAGTCCGGCGATCAGATGGTCGATCGTTTCTCCGTTTTTCGCTGCTTTTGCAACAGCTGCCAGAAGCTTCACCGCCAGATAAGCACCGTCATCCAGATAATAGTTTTCCTTCAGGCATCCATGTCCGGATGTTTCCATCGCGAGCGGGCTGTTTGTCCCTGCTGCATTCAGCTCTTTACATTTATCGATGACATTTTTATAGCCGCGTTTGTAGCAAAGATGCACAAGTCCCAGATTCTTCTCCAGGAAGTCGGTCAGCCGATCAGACGTTACGGAATCCGTAATGATCGTGCTGCCCGGGTTCTCCGGTGCCAGGATCGCTGCCATCATCGCAATGATCGCATCACGGTTGAGCGGCGTCCCGTCAGACAGCACTGCTGACATACGATCCACATCGGTATCAAAGATCAGACCGAGGTCTGCATGGTTTTCCAGTGTAGCCTTGACGATTGCTGCCATCGCTTCTTTGTTTTCCGGATTCGGCTCATGATTCGGGAACATGCCGTTCGGCTCTAAAAACTGGCTTCCTGTGGTATCTGCTCCGAGTTCATTTAATATTTTTCCGACAAAGAATCCGCCTGCGCCGTTTCCGGCATCGACCACGATATGCAGGCCTGCAAGCGGCTTGCTGTTTTCAGACACATTCGATAAGTCCGCTTTTTCCACTGAAAAACGCGTGGTCGCTGCAGTCTCATCTTCTTCTGGGGCGCGCGTGATCGGTGCGGTCTCGTCTTCTACTTCTGTAACAACCGGAAGCTCTGTGGGCTCAAATCCGGTTTCTTTGCGGATCGCATTAGCCAGCCCTGCTGCATATAATGTGATCAGATCAAAGCTTCTCGGTCTTGGCGACAATCCCGTGCCCGTTGCCAGAACCTCATCTGCTTCCAGCTTTGCGGCGCGCAGCAGGATTTCTCTGATCTGTGCTTTCTCGAGTCCGCCTTCTTTTGTAAAGAACTTGATTCCGTTTCTGTGAAACGGCAGATGACTTGCCGTGATCATGCAGCCACCGTCGTAATTTGTCTCCGGATAGATCGTTGACATAAACATCGCCGGCGTTGAAGCCATTCCACAGTCAACCGCACAGGCATCACTTAAGCGGATTCCCTGCATGAACACTTCCTGTACATCCGGACCGGTAATACGAGAATCCCGACCTACACCGATTTTCATTTCTCCGGGCTTTTTCCCGGTCAGGTCCGAAAGCCATCCGGCAAACGCCATGCCGATATAACGAACGGCGGTCTCCGTCAGGTTCACAGCTTCTCCTTTTGGCCCCTCACAGGCAATTCCACGGATATCACTGCCGTTCTGGAGCTTAAGATAAGTCTTGCCAAGGTCGGTCTGCGCAACATCCTCATAGGAAATCTGAGGTGACGCCTGCTGCGCTGCCATTTCTTCCCGTTCTTTTTTCCTTTTTCCGAATTTCCACATAAGAATTCCTCACTTTTCTCTCATATATAAGACTTTTGGAACTTCATAGCGCCATTTACCTCACTTTTGTTCCAAAATTGACCTCGCACCGGCCGCAAAGCTTGCTTTTTGGAACTTCACAGCGCCATTTGCCCTACTTTTGTTCCAAAACTGACCTCCAGCTGCCACAGTGCGGCCTCCAGCCAATCACAGCACAGCTTCCACCCAGCCTATGCAAACGTCACGATCGTGACGCCGACATCGCCTTCTCCATATGCGCCGAGATGATAGTCCGCGACATATTTCTGGCGTTTCAAGTGCGCATGTACCGCATTCCGCAGCGCTCCGGTTCCCTTGCCGTGTACAATGCGGACGCTGTTCAGATGTGCCAAGTATGCATCATCCAGATATTTGTCCAATAGCGGGATCGCTTCATCGACCGTCTTGCCGATCAGGTTCAACTCAGCACTGACATTAGCAGTTTTTGACATCTTAAGCTGCCCCATTGCGCTGCTGTTTTTCCTGCCGGTATTCTTTTTCTTCTTGACTGCATACGGATTGTCGTCTTCTAAAAGTACCAGATTTCTGATGTTGACCTTATAACGCAGAATGCCCATCTGCACCATCAGATCACCCTTTTTATCCGGAAGTGTATGAATAACACCCTTCTGATTCATGCTGAGGACTTTGACATCATCTCCGATCCTAAGCTTGTTCGGATTCGGAATGTTCGTATTCTCTGCCGGCTGCTTCTTTTGCATGGATGCTTTGCCGCTGGCTGCCTGCATCTTTTTGCGGACGGCTTCACGCTCCCGCTCCATTGCGGCCATATTCGCATTTCCGGCACCGTATTTATGAAAGTTCCGGATGGTTTGATCCGCTACTTCTTTGGCCTCCCTGAGGATTCCTGCAGCCTCCTCATTCGCCTCTCTTAAGATCTTTGCCTTACGCTCTTCCAGGCGCTCTTTCTGCTCGGAAAGCTGCTTCTTTAAGCGCTCCATCTCTTCACGGTAGGCACTGATCTGCTCCTGATCTTTCTCCAGCCGTCTTCTGCTGTCTTCCAGATCAGCGATCACATCCTCAAAGCTCTCGGTCTCCTGTGATATCCTGCCCTTTGCATCCTCGATCAGATGCTTTGGCAGTCCGATCTTCTCAGAAATTGCAAATGCATTACTCTTCCCGGGAATTCCGATCAGAAGATGATAGGTCGGACTAAGCGTCTCGACATCAAACTCACAGCAGGCATTTTCGACACCTTCCGTGCCCAGCGCATAAAGCTTCAGTTCACTGTAATGCGTCGTCGCCATCGTCATACTGCCGCGTTCTCTTAAGTTTTCTAAGATCGCCACTGCCAGCGCGGCGCCTTCTTCCGGATCGGTTCCGGCACAGAGCTCGTCAAACAGAACCAATGACTGGTCATTGGCGCCTTTTAAGATGTTAACGATGTTGGTCATATGCGAAGAAAACGTACTTAAGCTCTGTTCAATGCTTTGCTCATCTCCGATATCCGCATAAATCTTCTGAAAAACAGGCAGCATGGAACGATCCCCTGCGGGGATATGCAGTCCCGCCTGCCCCATCAGGGAAAACAGACCGACGGTCTTTAACGATACCGTCT
>CADBRG010000064.1 GCA_902797015.1 uncultured Lachnospiraceae bacterium | reverse complement strand
TGCGGTGATTCGCACGATCCGACGGCTTGTTGCAGAAGGCATGGATCACAATAAGCGGATCGGTATTTTATGCAGTGATGAGACTGCAGGCAGCTATGAAAACGGTTTTGTAAAGAGCATTGGCAGCAGACATGAGGAAGCGCAGATCGCGCATAATCTGTATCGCGTACTCCGTGAGTTTGACGAACAGAATCTGGATGCGATCTATTCAGAAATGTTTGATACTACAGGTGTCGGACGGGCAATTATGAACCGTATGTTAAAGGCGGCAGGGCATCGGATCCTGGATGCAGATTAAGGAGAAGGCCTTGTCGGGAGAAACGGTATGAAAGAGTTCGAAAGGATCATTTTTGTCGGACGAAGCGGAAACTGCCGCGAGGTCATGGCAGCGGAAATCTTAAAGACCAAACCCCTCTGGCGTAAGCCGGAGATTTTGGCACGTGGTCTGGTCGTGCTTTTCCCGGAACCGCTGAACCAGAAGGTTGAAGCTATTATGACGGGGAAGGGATTCCAGCCGGGCAACTATATGTCGGCACAGCTTGAGGAAGACGATATCACAGAAAGTACGCTCGTGCTGACATTTGAACAGAGCGGTCTTATGAAAGTCCGGAGTAAGTTCCCGGACATCCCGTACTTGTATGTACTGACAGACTTAAGCGGTGATGAACTGGAGATCCTGGATCCGACGGGACAGGACCTGATCACTTACGGAATCTGTTACGAGACGCTGGAAAAAAGCGTCAGTAAGCTTGCGACGGTGTTAAACGACGGGACTTTCCCGTTTGATGAGCCGGATGATGTGTCGGATGATGACGACAACGGATGTGAAACTGTTGAGGAGTAACTAAGAGAAACCGTTCATTTTAAGGAGAGTACCAATGACCGAAAAAAGAAAAGATTATATCACATGGGATGAGTATTTTATGGGAGTTGCCAAGCTGTCGGCAATGCGATCAAAGGATCCGAACACGCAGGTCGGCGCATGCATCGTAAGTGATGACAATAAGATTTTGTCAATGGGATATAATGGATTCCCGATCGGATGCTCTGATGATGAGTTCCCGTGGGCGCGTGAAGCAGAAGAACCGCTTGATATCAAGTACCTGTATTCCACGCACAGTGAGCTGAATGCGATCTTAAATTATCGCGGCGGAAGCCTGGAGGGGGCAAAGCTTTATGTGACCCTGTTCCCTTGTAATGAATGCGCAAAAGCGATCATTCAGTGCGGGATCAAAGAGCTGGTATATGAAGATGACAAGTATGAAAAGACTACTTCTGTGATTGCGTCTAAGCGGATGCTGAAGGCAGCAGGTGTCAAAGTGACACGCTACGAATCGAGCGGACGTGAGATCAGAATGGGCTTGTAAGCTGATATCTGTTCAATCCAGAGAGTATGAAAAACGGCGTTTCCGGTTGGAACAATCCTCCGGGAACGCCGTCTTTATGTTTTTTTATCCTTCCAGCCCGAACAGTGCTGCGCCGAGTGCACCGACGATCTCGGGTTCTTCGTAGCGCCAAACAGAGGCGCCGAGGCGCTTCTGCAGGACATCGATGACACCTTCGTTTTTGGCAACGCCGCCGGTCATCATAAATCCCGGTTCGGCGCCGACACGCTTGATCAGAGACATCGCGCGGGAGACGATCGCTTCGTGAATGCCATGTGCGATATCAGCCGGTTCTTTGTTTTGCGCAATCAGGGAAATGACTTCAGATTCCGCAAATACCGTGCACATACTGCTGATCGTCAGACTTTCATTGGATTTTAATGAGAGTGGTCCGAGTTCTTCGATCGGAATCTCAAGGGTGCGGGCCATCATCTCCAGAAATCTTCCTGTGCCCGCAGCACATTTGTCGTTCATGACAAAGTCTTTTACATTTCCGTTTTCATCCAGATGGATCGCCTTTGAGTCCTGGCCGCCGATGTCGAGGATCGTGCGGATCTCCGGGTTCAGGAAATGCGCGCCCTTTGCATGACAGGAGATCTCCGTTACATCCTTGTCGGCAAACGGAATGCTGACACGGCCGTAACCGGTAGAAACGACGAGTGATACATCTTCCGGCGTCAGGCCGGCTTTTTCCAATACCATGGCGCGGACACGGTCTGCGCTGTCGCCGCTTTTTGCACCGGTCCGTAAAACGGCTGATGCCAGGATTTCCTTTTTCTCATTTAGTAAAACAGCGTTGGTAGAAGTAGAACCGCTGTCGATTCCCATTACGATCATTGGTGAAGTCTCCTTGTTTGTGATACGGGTTTCAGAAGCTGACGGGGGATTTTCAGTTACACTGCCTAAGTGGTTCTGGCCGACATTTTTCTTTGCTTCCAGCGCCTCGATAAATGCTTCCAGCCTCGTCAGAATCTGCCCACTGCTTTGTGCAGTCGCATCGGTCTCGATCTTTAAGATCGGCAGATCGAAGTCTTTGTGAATCTGTGTGTATTCATATGAATAGATGTCGCAAAACTTGATCGTGTGGTAAATGATGCCGTCGACCTGTTCCGACATATCCTTCAAAAACCGTTGTCTGCCGGAAGCATCTGCCATACGCATGCAGGGGATCTGGTTTAAGAGCGCATGGGTATAAGCACACAGACAGGAGTCGAATCGTTCCTGGTCAGACTGGTTTAAAGTATCGCCTTCAGGAACAGAAACGCCGAAGTCCCGCTGGACAGCGGTACAGGTCATATCAAACCGGATCCGGATTCCCTTGCTTAAAATTAGATCCCGGATACTGTCGCCCGGACGCGCACCGACAAGACCGATGGAGATCGTGTCTGTCTGGCAGGAAACAGAAGAATCGGCAGATGTGTTACAAATGTCCGGCGCTTCGGATGACAGTAATGTATCGGCCGGATGCGGTTTGCTCATGTTCTCTTTTACAAAGCTGTCAAGATCAATTTTCTTTGTGTCATATCCATGCTCTGCAGCATACGCTTCCCAGGCATCCATCATCTTTTTGATGTGCTTTGCATAAAGCGTGTCGGCAAAATCATTGATCTTATGCGGCAGATCCAGACAGTAAAAGAAGCGGTCCGGCCAGTTGGCACGAAGCGTATCAAACAGACGTCTTGCACTGTCGCAGCAGGTGGTTAAGACCATTCCGTCATAATCATGATCTGCAAAGTCTTCAAGGACCGCGCGGGCAAACGAGCAGACATTTGCATGCATCAGGGTATCGGCCTTGCAAAAGTCAGCGGTCTGCGGTTCGATCCTGCAGATGTTGATCCCGGCGGCTTTCAGCACTTCAAAAGGCACATATTTACAAATGTATCCCAGAGTAGGGGTCTTTTTTGATTGAACCAAAATGTTATTGTCCTTTCCTTGCAAGCAGCAATTCATGGAATGCTTCCCAACGGGTGCGGATCTGGCCGTTGTGGCTGTTTCGCCGGTCCATGCCGTCGCCGTCAAGAATCAGAAGCGGCAGATCCCTTTCCTGCATGCGTTCTTTCAGACGCATGACACCGCCGGATGACTGCTTGCATCCCCAGTGGCAGAAGTTGATCACACCGTCCGGCTCCAGCAGATCGGCCAGCTCACAGACAAGGTCTACCTTCCGGTCATAGGAACGGGTGTAGGCGTTGTTGATCATTTTCAGAGCCAGAGAGCGCAGCGGATCTTTGGGGTCAAGCTTTTCTCTGTAATCCAGATTCATTTCAATCGCCTGGATCTGGCAGTCTTTTGTCAGGTTAAAGTATTCCTGCAGTGTCTCCTGATACCAGGGGAGCAGATGCACCCATAGTATATTGATGCCGTCAAAATCAGGGGCTGCCAGAAGTTCTTCGTGCATTTTTTTGAAAAATGTCAGAATCTCCGGTTCACCGATGTTCAGATGCGTAGCAAACAGCATATACATCTGCAGGGTCAGCGTCGACGGGTATGCTTTGTCGCGCAGTAAAGTAAGGCATTCCTCGTAAATCGCCTTTGACTCATTTTCACGTTGGATCACTTCTGCAAGACGCTCATACGAAAACGGTTTGCAAAAGGTCTCTTCCAGAACGCGGATCAGGTCTTTCAGCTGTTCAATCACATACGTGATGGCGTCTTCGCTGTTGTCCATCGGAATGTCCAGAATATAATTCTTTACGCCGCGGTTTTCAGACAGATAGCGGAACGTGTTGATATTGCCGTCGCAGATCGTTGATGTCGTCAGTGAAAAAGCAGCCGGCGGCACAACACCGCTGTCGGAAGCACCGATAAAGTTTTTGTGGTAGGAACATAATGTTGAAGCAATGCCCTCTTCCTCGGCATAGTCAAGAAAATAGTCTTCAATCCGGAAGCCGGATAAGAAAGACGAGAGACATTCAACAGACAGGCAGCGCAGATCAAAGCACTGGAGGATCTCAACCGGTGCAAAGATGTTTGTCCAGACGGTTTTGTCCGGTGTACGTAATGCCTGCAGGACATAGTTTACCGCATAGGTGTTCAAAAAGCGGTATGCACCGGGGATGTTTTTATCAGCCAGGTGCTTTGTCCGAAAGCGCTCGTAATACAGGCCTGTCTTGATCATCCGAAATGCGGCCGTCGGATGTGCCGGCGCGGTTTTTTTGATTAGATTTCCATAGGTTTCAACTAGATTCATAATGTATAAGGATAACACAAAAAGCGTTGAAGCAAAACAGGTTTTATGGTAAAGTTCATACGATGGGCAAATATTTGAAAACAGATAGGATGCGCAACCAGGAAAAGGAGTGTTTTTGGATGGATACAAGAGTGGCGATCATTGCGATCGTGGTCGAAGATGACAGTAATATAGAGTCCCTGAATCATATTCTGCATGAATATTCAGATGCTGTGATCGGCCGGATGGGAATTCCGTATCGCACCAAAAAGATCAGCCTGATCAGCGTTGCGGTAGACGCGCCCATGAATGTGATCAGCGCAATGTCCGGCAAGATCGGCATGCTTAAGGGCATCACAGCCAAAACGGTTTACCAGCCGGAGCATTGATTTTAAAGAAAGGAAGTGCCCGAATGACCCCAAGGGAAAAGGCGGAAATTGCAATACAGGATATCAGGGAGCATCTTGCAAACTGCAGACAGTCGCCGGTCGATCCGAATCTCATCCTTGCAGACCGCAGGGATTTTGCGAACCATATTGACAGGGTCGAAAAGATCCTGCAGGAGGTTCTGGATGAATATGAATCGATCTTAGAACAGCGCGGCGAGCTGGAGCGTGCAGCAAGGCGGGAAAGCGATCAGATCATAAGCAGTGCGGAATCCAGAGCAGACGATGTATATGCTGCTTCGATCGTATACACTGACAATATGATCGGAAGCCTGCAGACGATCATTGACGACACCAATGATTCATTAAATGGTGTGATCAGAAGATTCCGTAAGGAAATGCGCAGGCAAAAAGATCTGCTTAAGAAAAATGAGATCGAGCTGCAGGCAGAATTGCTGCAGCTAAAGGATACTAAAAAGTATCTTCAGCTGCTTGAAGAAATCAATGCGGAGCGTGAAGAAAAACGTCTCTCAGAGAAGCAGCCGGAAGAAGAAAAGGCAGCACCGCAGCCAAAAGCAGAAGCTGTCGTACCGCCTGTGGCCGAGAAGGCAGATGTACAGGTGAATACGGATGCGGCTTATTTTAAATGGAAAGAGGCACAGGAGGGCGGTATGCCCGAAGAAGAGCCGCAGCCGGAAGCAGAAGCTGTCGCGCCGACTGTCACCGAACAGGCAGATGCGCAGCCGGATGACAAGACTCGGTTTGCGGATGTTGAGGAGCAGGAAACCTGGCAGATGGAGCGAAAAGGCGATGGAGACATTGACCTGCAGCACACCAGGATCTTCCGCCCGGTAAGCAGAGAACAGGTCCGTATGGATCGTGAGGAGCCGCAGATCGACACCGCAAAGGTTCCGGATGAGGAGGCACTGATGCGGGCGATGCTTCAGGGAGAAGAGGATCCACTGACAGATCTTTCGCCCAAAGCAGAGCGGGAATTCGTCGATGATGCGGATAACTTTACGTATTATGACGATGACCTCGGGGATCTCGATGGCCTGGAGGAGCTGGATGATTTCGATGACTTTGATGACTTCGACGATTTCGATGATGATTTCGAAGATGAAGACTTCGAGTCCGGTGCAAAGGGAAAGCAGGTCGCAGGAAAGATCAAAGATTTTCTGTTGGGTAAGTAATGATAAAAACGGTTGAACAGGATAACCGGTAATGATACAGGGAGGATATGAAACATGAAGTTATATGAAAACGGCGTATATCTGGTCAATGGGACAGAGCTGGCCGGAGCAGATGCAGAAGGCATCGCAAAAATGAAAGCAGCAGGGGTGGAAGTGCCGGAGCCGGCGGAAGCGAAAAAGCAGACCATCGGATACGGGATTCTTGAGGCACACAACACCTCGGGAAATATGAACAATCTGGAGATCAAGTTTGACAAGCTGACATCTCATGATATTACATTTGTCGGCATCATTCAGACTGCACGTGCGTCAGGACTGGAAAAGTTCCCAATCCCGTATGTACTGACCAACTGCCACAACAGTTTATGTGCCGTTGGCGGAACCATCAACGAAGATGACCACATGTTTGGTTTAAGCTGCGCGAAAAAGTACGGCGGCGTCTATGTGCCGCCGCATCAGGCAGTCATCCACCAGTTCGCGAGAGAAATGCTTGCCGGCGGCGGAAAGATGATCTTAGGATCCGATTCTCACACACGTTATGGTGCACTCGGCACGATGGCAATGGGAGAAGGCGGACCGGAGCTTGTAAAGCAGCTGCTGAACAAGACCTATGACATCAAAATGCCGGATATCGTGGCGGTATATATGACCGGTGCGCCGAAG
>CADBRG010000063.1 GCA_902797015.1 uncultured Lachnospiraceae bacterium | reverse complement strand
CGCTTGTAAAGTTAAAAGCAAAGGATTTTGTCAGGCTGTTCCGCTTATGGACATGCAAACGTCAGATGACGCAGCGAATGTTCTGCAATTTAAAATCCATCATCAACGGGATCTATTCATACGCCATAACGGAACTCGAGACCGTACGTGTCAATCCGATCAAAGGGATCGATATGAGACAGTTCCCGATGAAACCGGTCCGGAATGACGATGATGTCTTCTCGATCGAGGAACGCCGGAAACTTTTGGATCATCTCTCAGAGATCGACGAAATCTATGCATTGGCAATCCGGTTCGATTTTCAGGTTGTGATGCGTTTTGCTGAGCTTGCAGCCCTGCGATGGGATCATGTCAGGGGTGACAGAATCTACATCGACTCACAGTATCTTCTTACAATGGAGATGGATGAGGACATGAACTTTCACAACAAGGAATGTGAAAATTTTGATCATGTGAAGGGAAATACTGACCAGGGATTTCGTTATATCGATCTGACATCGGAAGCAAAGACGATCCTGAAAAGAGTGAAAGAAATGAACCCGGACGGGGAATTTATCTTCATGAACAAGGGAAAGCAGTTATCAGTCAGCACCTTCAACGACAAGCTGAGACGATACTGCCGCGCTGCCGGTGTTCCTGAACGGAGCAGCCATAAGATCCGATTCTGTTCGGCTTCGATCCTTTATGAGAACGGTGTGCCGTTAGCTGAGCTGCAGAGAATGCTCGGCCATACAACGACAGCCATGACTCTGCACTACATCAGATCGGTGATATCGGACGAAAAATCCAGACAGATCATGGAAAAGGCGCTTGCATGAAACATGTACATACACGTACATACATTTTGTCGCAAAAGAAAAACTCCGAAAAGCCGATAAATTCAAGCTTTTCGGAGCCTCACGCGTCGATGCGACAGGATTTGAACCTGCGGCCTCTGCGTCCCGAAGCTCTCTTGGCATATCCCAAAGCATCTTCACCAATCTCATTATTTTTTAATCTAACCATTCAATTCAGTTTTTCATACACAATTATCCCAAATAAATCAGGATAAACCCTTCTTCGTTAGAACCCGGGTTAGAACCAATCCCTTATAAAGACTATCACTTTATAGGAGACCAGCATTATGAAAACCTCAGGAAGTCACACCGTTGATCAGATGCATCAAATTAATATCACAGGCAATGTTATTCCAATGGTCTGGTTTGATCAAATTACATTTTCTAATGGGAAGCCAAATACAAACGCCATTATGATCCTAGCCGATATCGTTTACTGGTATCGACCTAATGAAGTGCGTGACGAACAGACCGGTCGCGTTATTGCACTCAAAAAGAAGTTCTCGGCAGATTTATTGCAACGCAGCTATAATGACTACACCGAGCAATTCGGTTTTTCGAAGAAACAGGTATATAACGCAATTTTGCAATTGGAAGAAATGGGATTGATTCAGCGAATCTTCCGAAATGTTTGCATCAACAACCGAACACTTCCTAATGTCATGTATCTGGAACTGAATACTGAACGACTCAAAGAAATCACCTTTCCTTGTAATCTGCAAGAAAATGACGTGCAATCCGACAACGAAGTACGGATACCATCACCTAAAGGGAAGGATGGCTCTACATCTATGGAGGGATATCCTATCCTTGAAAGTCAGACAAATACAGAGAATACTACAGAGATTTTGACAGAGAACTTTCTTTCTATCAATCAATCTTCATATGAAGAATTGATTCAAGATCAGATAGGATATGATTACCTGATGCAGGAAGAAGATATATCTCTTCGAGAAATGTACGAGGAAATGTTTTTAATGATCTGTGATATAGTGTGCCAAAACCGTGAATCAGTCCGGATTGGCAAAGAAGATCTCCCCTATGCAGTAGTGAAGTCCCGGTATTTAAAACTGGAAATGAGGCATCTGCAATATGTCGCACACACGATTCGATATACGACATCCGATATCAGGAATATCCGGTCCTATATGCTGACAGCGCTTTATCATGCCCCCGAAACGATAACAGCATATTGGACGCAAAAAGCCTCTCATGATATGGCTGTAATGTAGAATCCGGATATTACTATCAAAAGCAAATGGGGTTTTAGGGGCATCCCCTGATATGGTATTTTGTGGTTAAATGCGGTTTCGAAGAAAGGGCAAATTGTGATCACAAAATGCGTATCTCGCCACGTGAGATTCCCCGTAATTTTTCCCCTAAAGCCGCAGAAAACCACATCGAAAATCCAGATAAATGTGCATAAAATGCGGACAGAAAAAGCACATAAAACCATCTTTATCCATATCGAAAACCACATATACTATCGGTAAATCCATATTGGATTCTACAGAATATTGCTATTGCACCTGCACTGTCAGATCCCCATTTGTAGAGGCTTGTATCTTATTGGAATTGCCATGGTTGACGATGACATGGTTTTGCACTTCCGGCTGTATGGAATCTGGATTTGTGTTATCGTATGCAACACCATTAAGAATTATATCATTGCCTGCCTCTGTTGACAGCTCATAATCATACGTTTCAGGATCACCTGTCAGGTTGACGTTTATAGGGCCAGTCAACGAATAAAGGCTCACGTTTGAAATGACAGCATCTTTTATATCAATATTACCATCAATATTCAAAAATACTGACAAAGAATCTAAATTGATTTCATCTGATAAAGACACATTGCTATGTTCGCTATTAATGGATAATGAACGAATACCGGAATGATCCGGCAAGTATAAATAGACAGGATACGATTCTGTGGCTGAAGCAGGTAGATCTTTACTTTCATCCACAAACAGTATATCCCCTTCTGTATGAACAGACACCTCCGGCAGATATTTGCTTTCTCCTATAGACACTGTGATTTCGTCATTGTCAGGATTTGAATTGTCGGAGTTATTAGATCGAATAATAACATCCCCGTATTTAATATTAACTTGAATATCTGATATTCCATTTTCAACGGCAAGTGTGCGGACTGAATCATTGGATGATTCTGTTGCAGGTGCTCCTGCAGCACAGCCGGTAGACACAGTAAGCAGCATACAAATTCCACAGAGCAGCATGAGCTTTCTTCTCATTGTTTATACCTCCTGATAATGTAAATCAATAAAATGATTATCCCATATAAGATAATGACAAAATACATACTGAAGCATCTGCCAAGCAGTACGCCTTCACCGAGCAGATTCAACGGATACATCAACTGGTAAAGCAGAAACGCCATCCCCTCTGAAAGACCTGCTGAGCCGGGAACAGGCAGGAACCCCACTGATATCTGAATCACGGCCTGCAAAAAAATGATCTTGACAATACCAAAGCCCGACAACCCAAGGCCTGTATATACAGCAGCCTGAATACCAAACAGGCAAGCCCACTGGACCAACCCCGTCAGCAGAACCTTCCAAATAATATGACGGTCTTTTTTTACGATTTCAAAGATACCTCTATATTGCTCCAGAACTGCAATGATTCTGTCCGCCGGTTTTCCGCTTCCTTTTCGGCTAACTCTCGATACAATAGCGATTAAAACAGTACTGACAATATTGATTCCTCTTTTTGTAAACAGGATCACCAGCAAAAACAAAAAATACAAAAAATTTAATGTGATCCCTAAAACGATCAATCCTCTTAGATGGCCTGTAGCCTGAACGATATCTCCATGCATGGCTGCCAGTCCCGCAAGCCCCAATACTACGATTGTGCCGATATGACCGAACAGCTGCATGATAACCGCAAATAATCCATCGGACACTGAAATCCCGTCCTCATACATATAATAAATCTGCATCGGCTGCCCGCCTGATGAAGACGGTGTGATCCCACTGTAGAAGAAACCCGCAATTGCATATTTCCAGCACCGAAAGATATTGATCCGATACCCTGCAAGTCTTAATGCCCGGTGCATGTTAAGCCCTTCAAAAAAACTGTATCCGAAAATTAAAACGATACAGATGAATACAGCAACAGGCGAAATCTCTTTTATGGCAGTCAGTATATTCTGTCCATTCAGATTTTTATAAATGGTGATAAACGTCAAAAGGAGAATACAGGATAACACCAACACTCCAACCAGGATCGTTTTCACCCGGATTCTGGCCGGCGCGTTTTGATGATCTGTTCTCTTTGCTCGGTCCTTATATTTACTGCGCTCATCATAATGAATTGTCATAGCATAATCTTTCATGGATCATTCATTCCCATCTATCTCGTACAAAATCTTTGCTGTTCTTCTGGCCGCAGACTTTATAAGCCGATTCGTCAAAAGATAATACCCCGTTATTAATCCGATCACGATCATTTGAGATCACTCCTTCCCGACCGCTGCTTTTTCTTGTCAATACCATCATATCCTTCAAATCTTAATATTCTTTAAAGGTAATTCTGAAGAATTCTAAAGATTTCCCGGTCTCTGTTTCCATCTTGTAAAAAGGCGTATAATAAAAACATCGTGTTGAACACTCATAACCGGCATCAGATGGAGAACATATCAATGAGCAACGAAAAGATTCTATTTGCAGATGATGATCCTGAAATCCGCGAGGTTGTCAGACTGTTGTTAGCCAGCGAAGGCTTTCAGGTAGATGAAGCCGTCTCCGGCGAGGATTTTTTGGAAAAACTGAATGATTCTTATGATCTGGCGATCCTGGATATTATGATGCCCGGAATAGACGGATTTCATGTATGCGAAATATTGAGAAAAGATTATT
>CADBRG010000062.1 GCA_902797015.1 uncultured Lachnospiraceae bacterium | reverse complement strand
CCGTCAGGTTAAGGAACTGACACAGAAAGGAATCGAAGTCGGAATCGTGATCGGCGGCGGCAATTTCTGGAGAGGACGTACCAGTGAGACGATCGATCGCACAAAGGCAGATCAGATCGGAATGCTCGCAACCGTCATGAATTGCATCTATGTATCAGATATCTTCCGTTATGCGGGAATGGAAACAGAGGTCATGACACCATTTGCATGCGGCAGCTTTACAACACTTTTCTCAAAGGATAAAGCGATGGCGGCATTGAAAAAGGGTGCGGTAGTATTTTTTGCCGGCGGAACGGGACATCCGTATTTCTCAACAGATACGGCCACCCTTTTACGTGCGATCGAGATCGAAGCAGACGTAATCCTTCTGGCAAAAGCCGTTGACGGTGTTTACGACAGTGATCCGAAGGTGAATCCGGATGCGGTCCGTTACGATACGGTAAGCATTGATGAGGTAATTGAGAAGAAGCTTGCTGTCGTGGACCTGACGGCATCCATTCTGGCAATGGAAAACAAAATGCCGATGTACGTGTTTGCATTACAGGATAAAGACAGTATTATACAGGCTGCCAGCGGCAGCTTTGCGGGAACCAAAGTAACAGTTTAGGTAACAGGAGGAAAGAGTCATGAATGAAAGACTTGAGCAGTACGATGTAAAAATGGGAAAAACATACAGCAACCTGATCGCAGAGTTCGGATCAATCCGTGCAGGCAGAGCCAATCCGCGCGTTCTTGACCAGATCCGTGTGGATTATTACGGAACACCGACCCCGATCCAGCAGGTCGCAAACGTTTCCGTACCGGAGGCAAGAGTCATCATGATCCAGCCGTGGGAGAAAAACATGCTCAAGGTTGTGGAAAAGGCAATTCAGGTATCTGATCTTGGTATCAATCCGGTTAACGATGGCAATTCCATCCGTCTTGTTTTCCCGGAGCTGACAGAGGAACGCAGAAAAGATCTCTCCAAGGAAGTCAGAAAAAAAGGGGAAGATGCAAAGGTTGCGATGCGTAACATCCGCAGAGATGCAGATAAGAGCTTCAAAAAGCTGACCAAAGAAGAAGATGTTTCAGAAGATGTGGTAAAGGGTCTGCAGGAAGACCTGCAGAAGCTGACAGATAAGCACATCAAGGAAGTTGATGAAGCTGTTGCAAAGAAAATCGATGAGGTTATGACAGTATAGGCAGGAACGCTTATGGGAGATTATTCCGGATTGAAAATACCAAAGCACGTCTCCATCATTATGGATGGCAACGGACGCTGGGCAAAGGCATTGGGGAAACCGCGCACATATGGTCATAAAGTCGGTGCGGAGAACCTGGTTCAGCTGGTTGAGGATGCAGATGAGATCGGGATCAAATATCTGACGGTATATGCATTTTCGACAGAAAACTGGAACCGCCCTGATATGGAAGTTAAGACCTTAATGCGTTTGTTTCGGAAATATCTGAAGATCTGTTATCAGAAAGCCATGAAGAATCATTCCAGGATCCGTCTGATCGGTGATTTTTCAAAACTTGATCCGGAACTTCAGGAAATGATCCGCGTATTAGAGCATGATACCAGAGAACATGAGGGGATCAATTTTACGATTGCATTAAATTACGGCAGTCGTGATGAGATGCTGCGTGGCATGAAAAAAATGCTTGCAGACTGCAGGGAAGGACGTCTTGATGCAGATGATCTGGATGAAGACAAGTTTTCATCCTATCTGGATACGGCCGATATGCCGGATCCGGATCTGATGATCCGCACAAGCGGAGAGGAACGACTTTCCAACTGGATGATGTGGCAGCATGCATACAGTGAGTTTTATTTTACGGATACGGCATGGCCGGATTTCCATAAGGAAGAGCTGCTGGAAGCGGTAAAAGCCTATACACTTCGTGACAGAAGATACGGCAAGGTCAGCAGCGGGGAGGGACCAAATGTTTAAGACACGTTTGATCAGCGGTGTCATATTAGTAGCACTCGCATTATTGTTTATCATTATCGGCGGCAATCTGCTGCTGGTTGTTTCAGCGATCCTGTCAGTGATCGGATTGTTTGAACTGTATCGTGTTTTCCGGATCGAGAGAACGCCTATTGCAATCTGCGGATATCTGTTTACGATCTTTTACTATATCAAGGTCGGAAACAACAATATCCCGTTCCTGATGCTGATCATGGCATTTTTGCTGGCGATTCTGATCATTTTTGTGGTCCGCTATCCGCGGTATCGTTCCCAGCACATCATGGCAGCGTTTTTCGGTGTGTTTTATGTCGGCATCATGCTGTCTTGCGTTTACCAGACGCGTATGCTTCCGGACGGAGGGGTTTACCTTGTATGGCTGATCTTCCTTTCCGCATGGGGAAGTGATACCTGTGCGTACTGCGCGGGTATGCTGTTTGGAAAGCACAAGATGACACCGAAGCTCAGCCCGAAGAAAACGATTGAGGGCGCGATCGGCGGCATCGTTGGCGCGGCAATCCTCGGCCTGATCTACGGTGCGATCTTCCATGGACCGATGGGCATCGGCGGTAAAGAGATTGCGGTCATTGCCATTGTATGTGCAGCAGGCGCGGTCATTGCGATGATCGGTGATCTGTGCGCATCTGCGATCAAACGAAACTATAAGGTAAAGGATTACGGACATCTGATCCCGGGACACGGTGGAATTATGGACCGGTTTGACAGTATTATCTTTACGGCACCCGTGATCCTGTATCTCTCTATTTTCTTCCTGTGAAAGGAGACTTTATGCGAAACATTGCGATCCTGGGTTCTACCGGCTCGATCGGTACACAGACGCTTGATATCATTCGTACACAGCCCGGCCTGAACGTTACTGCGCTCTCGGCCGGGCGTAATATCAAATTATTAGAAGAACAAATCCGGGAATTTCGTCCCGGACTTGTTTCCGTACAGGACGAAGACTGTGCAAAAGACCTTAGTGCACGGATTTCTGACCTGGACACCAAAGTGGTCTTTGGGATGGACGGACTTCTGGCTGTGGCGCAGGAACCGCAGGCTGAGCTTCTGGTTACGGCGATTGTTGGTATGATCGGACTGCGTCCGACCGTGGCTGCGATCAAAGCAGGAAAAAACATTGCGCTGGCCAATAAGGAAACACTGGTTACGGCCGGCCATATCATTATGCCGCTCGCAAAAGAGTACGGCATATCGATTCTTCCGGTTGACAGTGAGCACAGCGCGATCTTTCAGTGTCTGCAGGGAAGCGCTGACAATGCGATTGATAAGATTTTGCTGACGGCTTCGGGTGGCCCGTTCCGCGGCAGAAAAACAGAAGAACTGCGTCAGATGAAGGCAGCGGATGCCTTAAAGCACCCGAACTGGAGCATGGGCAGAAAGATCACCGTTGATTCCGCAACGCTTGTGAACAAAGGACTTGAGATGATCGAGGCAGGCTGGCTGTTCTCCGTAACCGAAGAACAGATCGAAGTGGTCGTTCACCCGCAGAGCATCATCCATTCCGCGGTTCAGTATGCGGATGGCGCCGTGATCGCACAGCTTGGAATCCCGGATATGCACCTGCCGATCCAGTATGCGCTTTTCTATCCGGAGCGCAAACCACTGCCGCAGGAGAAGCTCGATCTGTTCGCGCTTGGGCAGCTGACCTTTGAGCGGCCGGATGAAGAGACATTCCGCGGGCTGGCACTTGCCAGAAAAGCCATGAAAACAGGAGGCAATCTGCCGACAGTATTAAACGCTGCAAACGAAAGAGCGGTTGCGCTGTTTTTACAGGATCGGATCTCCTTCCTGGAAATCGCGGAAATCATTGAAGACAGTATGGAGAACATTCCGTTTATCGCTGCGCCGGATCTGACACAGATCCTCGAAACGGAAGCAGCGGTTTATGAAAGAATCGATAAGGAGTCGCGCGCGCACCGCGAGGCATAAATGCCACACGCACCGCGCACGGAAATGGAACACTATGATCATTCGTTATGTACTGGCGTTTGTCGTATTAAGCATTATTATTATTGTTCACGAGCTCGGACACTTCTGGCTTGCGAAAAAGAACGGCATTCGTGTGAATGAGTTTTCACTCGGCCTCGGACCGACGATTGTCGGCTTCCAGCGTGGGGAGACCAAATTTTCAATCAAAGCACTGCCGTTTGGCGGTGCATGTATGATGGAGGGGGAAGACGGAGATAGTGATGACGACCGGTCGTTCCAGAAAAAGTCGGTCTGGGCAAGGATCAGTGTTGTTGCGGCAGGACCGATCTTTAATTTTATCCTGGCGTTTATTTTCTCTGTCATCATCATTGGCAGCGTTGGTGTCGTAAAGCCGGTACTGTCTGACGTTTCACCGGGATATGCGGCAGAGGAAGCAGGGCTGCAGGCCGGCGATGAGATCGTCAAGCTCGGAAACAAGCATATTTTCTTCTACAATGAAGTCAGTATGTATGCGATCTTCCATGCGGGAGAGACGACAGAAGTTACATATAAAAGAGACGGCGAAACGAAAACAGCCGTATTAAAACCAATCTACAATGAAGAAGAGGGACGGTATCTGTACGGTTTTATCGGTTCAGCCACGCAGGAGCGTGTCGGACCGGTCAAAACGGTCGGATACAGTGCGCTGAACGTGAAGTTCTGGATCCAGTATACATACGGAAGTCTGAAGATGCTTCTGACCAATCAGGTATCCATGAATGATATGTCGGGGCCGGTCGGGATCGTGAAATACATGGGCGACTCCTATGCCGAAAGCAGGTCCGCCGGTCTGTTTTACGGATTTCTGACACTTTTGAATTTCGGAATTCTGATCTCGGCAAACCTTGGCGTGATCAATCTGCTGCCGTTCCCGGCACTAGACGGCGGCCGGCTGGTATTCCTGGTCATCGAGGCGATCCGCGGAAAGCGTGTGATTCCGGAACGGGAAGGCATGGTGCATTTCGTGGGTATTATGTGTCTCTTTGCATTGATGATCTTTATCATGTTTAACGATGTGAGAAACCTTTTTATATAAAATGCGCTAAATCAGGTGTGCTGGTATGAACAGATGATAGGAGTGACATTATGAAGACGCGTGAAGTAAAGATCGGAAACGTTGTGATCGGAGGAGGTCATCCGATCGCGATCCAGTCTATGACAAATACCAAAACAGAAGATGCACAGGCGACGATCGAACAGATTAAAAAGCTTGAAAACGCGGGCTGTGAGATTATCCGCTGTGCGGTTCCTACCATGGAAGCGGCAGAGGCACTCACAGAGATTAAGAAAAACATCTCCATCCCGCTTGTGGCAGATATTCACTTTGATTATCGGCTGGCGATCGCTGCGATTGAGCATGGTGCTGACAAGATCCGGATCAATCCGGGCAACATCGGCGGCGCGGAAAATATCAAAAAGGTCGTTGACTGTGCAAAAGAACACGGCGTACCGATCCGTGTCGGTGTCAACAGCGGTTCACTGGAAAAAGAGCTGGTTGCAAAATACGGTGGTGTGACAGCAGAAGGACTGGTTGAGAGCGCGCTTGATAAAGTGCATATGATCGAGGCGTTTGATTATCACAATCTGGTGATCAGTATTAAGTCCTCAGATGTTATGATGTGTGTAAAAGCGCATGAGCTTCTGGCAAAACAGACCGATTATCCGTTGCATGTCGGAATCACAGAATCGGGAACCGTAACAAGCGGAAACATCAAATCTGCGATCGGCCTTTCTATGATCCTGCATCAGGGGATCGGTGATACGATCCGCGTATCTCTGACAGGAGACCCGGTCGAGGAGATCCGCTCCGCAAAGCTGATCTTAAAGACCCTTGGTCTTCGCAAGGGCGGAATCGAGATGGTATCCTGTCCGACCTGCGGGCGTACACAGATCGATCTGATCGGTCTGGCAACCAGGGTAGAGGATTTGATCAAAGATTATGATCTTGATATTAAGGTTGCCGTGATGGGATGTGTGGTAAACGGTCCCGGAGAGGCAAAAGAAGCAGATCTCGGCGTGTGCGGAGGAAAGGGCGAGGGTCTTTTGATCCGTCACGGAGAGATCATAAAAAAGGTGCCGGAGAATGAACTGCTTGCGGCGCTGAAGGAAGAGTTGGATCAGTATTAATCATCGGAAATGGTGTAGTGAATGGGACGTCCTTTTTTTGATGTGTTTTCAGAACTTCAGATGGATGATAAGATCAGGCGGCTGTTTGAAGATACGCAGATCACGAAAGTGTCTACAAACAGCAGCCGTGATTTTTTGCGCGTTTATTTAACGAGTGATCATCTGATCGCGAAGGATCAGATCCGCCGTCTGGAGCAGAAAATGGAAAAGGAGCTCTTTGGGGGCAGAATGCGGGTCTATGTCATCGAGCAGTTTGATCTGCCGGATGTTTATTGCCTGGAGACGCTGTTTGAGACCTACTGGCCGAGTGTGCTCTCAGAGATCCATGCATATTCGCCTGTACTTCACAGGATCCTGCACGGCGCAGACGCACATATTGAAGACGGTGCTTTGAAGCTGACTTTTTCCGACAATCTGATCGAGCATGAAAAGGAAGATGAGATCCGCAGGATCTTAGAGAAGATCTTCGCAGAGCGCTGCGGGATCCCGCCGCGGCTTTCCATTTCCTATCAGAAAACCGAAACAGACGATGAGGCTGACAGGAAGAAACTGGAAAAGGAGATCCATGCCATTGTAAACCGCCGCTTTGAAGCGGAGGAAAGACAGAAGCAGGCACAGGGGGAGGAGAAGGCAGAGTCGTCTGCAGTAACAACCGGTGCCGGCAAAAAGAACACAGAGACAAAAAGATCCCGGCGCAAACGTATACCGGATTCGCCGGATCTGATCTACGGGAAAAATTTTGAAGGTACGCCTGTTCCGATGAACCAGATCACAGACGGGATGGGAATTGTCATCGTACAGGGCAGGATCATTGAATCGGAACCCAGAGAGATCAAAGGAGAACGCTACATCTTTATCCTGACAGTAACAGATGATACCGATACATTCCGCATGAAATTTTTCTGTACTTCAGACATCGCGGAAAAAATCATGCCGGAATTAAAACCGGGGGTCTGCATCTGTGCCCGCGGATCCGTATCTTTTGATACGTTTGATAAGGATCTTTCGATCTCCTATGTAACCGGCATCCGCAAGATCCCGGAATTCCGGAAAAAGCGGGAAGACTTAAGTGATGTCAAACGAGTTGAACTCCATTGTCATACCAAGATGAGTGACATGGATGGCGTAACAGATGTCAAGGATCTGATCAAACAGGCTGCTGCCTGGGGGCAGAAAGCCATTGCGATCACGGATCACGGCGATGTCCAGGCTTTTCCGGATGCGCTCAAGGCATCGAATGATGTCGGAGATGACTTCAAGGTGATCTACGGTGTGGAAGGGTATCTGGTAGACGATACGCTTGGTCTGGTGACAAACCCGCACGGAGAATCCTTTGAGGATGCGTTTGTCGTATTTGACTTAGAGACGACCGGACTGAGCTCTGAAAGCTGCGCGATCATTGAGATCGGAGCAGTAAAGGTAGAGGGCGGTGAGATCACAGACCGGTATTCGACCTTTGTGAACCCGAAGCGTCCAATCCCGTATCACATTCAGGAGCTGACTTCGATCCGGGATGACATGGTGCGCAACGCACCGGTCATTGAAACCGTTCTGCCGGAGTTTATGGCATTTTGCGAAGGCTGTGTGATGGTCGCACACAATGCAGAGTTTGACATGGGCTTTATCGAGAAGAATTGCCGTGACCAGGGAATCCCGATTGACAAGACGGTTCTCGATACGGTAACGCTCTCAAGATTCCTGCTTCCCGCGCTGAACCGTTATAAGCTGGATACGGTTGCAAAGGCATTGCAGGTTTCCTTAGAGCATCATCACAGGGCAGTAGACGATGCCGCATGTACGGCAGAGATTTTCATCAAGCTGATGGAAATGTTAAAGCAGCGCGGCATTACGAATATCACGGAGCTTGACGCTGTCCGGAATCTGGAAGATTCGTTTATCAGGAAGCTTCCGTCCTATCATGTTATTTTACTGGCAAGAAACGATATCGGGCGTGTGAATCTGTACCGGATGGTATCTGATTCGCATCTGCGCTTTTTCAATAAGCGGCCGCTGATCCCAAAGAGTGAGCTGTCACGTCTGCGGGAGGGGGTCATCATCGGATCTGCCTGTGAAGCCGGTGAGCTTTATCAGGCACTCTTAAATCACAGGTCCGATCAGGAGATCACAAGACTGGCACAGTTTTATGATTATCTGGAGATCCAGCCGCTCGGTAATAACCGGTTCATGATCGGTTCGGACCGTTTTGATATCAGCTCGGACGAGGATCTGATGGCGGTAAACCGCAAGATCATCGAGCTGGGAAGGATTTTTAACAAGCCTGTTGTTGCGACCGGCGATGTACATTTTATGAATCCGGAGGACGAGATCTACCGGCGTATCATTATGGCCGGCAAGGGATTCAAGGATGCCGATGACCAGGCTCCGCTGTATCTGCGTACGACGGAGGAGATGCTGGAGGAGTTTGCCTATCTGGGAGACGATCTGGCCAGGGAAGTCGTGATCACGAATCCGAATAAGATCGCGGACATGTGCGAGAAGATCTCTCCGGTGCGGCCGGATAAGTGTCCGCCTGTGATCGCGGATTCCGATAAAACATTGCGTGAGATCTGTTATCAGAAGGCACATGAGATATACGGTGAAAATCTGCCGGATATCGTAACGGAACGTCTGGAAAGAGAATTGAACTCAATCATCTCAAACGGATTTGCCGTAATGTACATCATTGCGCAGAAGCTTGTATGGAAATCCAATGAGGACGGATACCTCGTTGGTTCCCGTGGATCGGTCGGTTCTTCATTTGTGGCAACGATGGCAGGAATCACGGAGGTAAATCCGCTTTCACCGCATTACCTTTGCCCGGAATGCCATTATGTCGATTTTGACTCAGACCTTGTCAAAAGCTATGCGGGAAAGGCCGGCTGCGATATGCCGGATCAGACCTGTCCGGTTTGCGGTCATGCACTGAACAAGCTTGGGTTTGATATTCCGTTTGAGACCTTCCTGGGATTTAAGGGAAATAAGGAGCCGGATATCGACCTGAACTTCTCCGGTGAATATCAGCCGACCGCGCATAAATATACGGAAGTAATCTTTGGAAAGGGGCAGACCTTCCGTGCAGGTACGATCGGTACTCTGGCGCAGAAGACAGCCCGCGGCTTTGTGCTGAAATATTATGAAGAACATAATGAAGTAAAGCGAAACTGTGAAGTAGACCGGATCGCGGCAGGATGCGTCGGCGTCCATCGTACGACAGGACAGCATCCGGGCGGTATCATTGTTTTGCCGTTGGGAGAGGAGATCAACTCCTTTACACCGGTACAGCATCCGGCAAACGATACTGAAACAGATATCATCACAACACATTTTGATTATCATTCGATCGAGCACAATCTGTTAAAGCTTGATATCCTCGGACACGACGATCCGAGTATGATCCGTATGCTCCAGGATCTGACGGGAATCGATCCGCTGCAGATCCCGCTGGATGATAAAAAGGTCATGACGCTGTTCCAGAATACGGATGCGCTCGGGATCAAGCCGGAAGACATCATGGGCTGTAAGCTTGGCGCGCTCGGGATTCCGGAGTTCGGAACCGATTTTGCCATGCAGATGTTGATCGACACCAATCCGCAGGCGTTTTCCGATCTTGTGCGTATCGCGGGCCTTTCGCACGGTACCGATGTATGGCTCGGAAACGCTAAGGATCTGATCTTAAACGGAACGGCGACGATCTCTACTGCGATCTGCACCCGTGATGACATCATGATCTATCTGATCTCCATGGGGATGGATAAGGAGCTTTCCTTTGAGATCATGGAAAAGGTCAGAAAGGGAAAAGGACTGCGTCCGGAATGGGAAGAAGAGATGTCAGCCCACAATGTGCCGGACTGGTATCTGGAATCCTGTAACAAGATCAAATACATGTTCCCGAAGGCGCATGCTGTTGCGTATGTTATGATGGCTTGGCGGATCGCATACTGTAAGGTATACTATCCGCTGGAATACTACGCGGCATTTTTCTCGATCCGTGCTACGGCATTTGATTATGGCATGATGTGCCGCAGCAAGGAAGAGGTCGAGAACAAGATCCGGGAGCTGGAAGCGGAGATCAAAGAATTAAAACAAAGTCACAGAGAACCGCAGGCAAAGCTTACGGATACCTATCGTGATATCAGGATCGTACAGGAAATGCTCGCCAGAGGATTTGAATTCTGGCCGATCGATATTTATCGTGCAAAGAGCAGACGATTCCAGGTGATCGACGGAAAGCTGATGCCGGCACTCAACACGATCGACGGTATGGGCGATAAGGCCGCGGATTCGGTAGAAGCAGCAGCCAAAAACGGAAAATTCCTTTCGTTGGATGATTTCAGGGAGCGTACACATGTCAGCAAGACCGTAACCGATCAGATGCAGGCATTGGGGCTTTTGGAGTCGCTTCCGGAGAGCAATCAGCTGTCGCTTTTCGATTTCTAAAATAAAAGGATTTTGGTATGGACAAATTTATGAATACAACAAGAGAATCTCGCTGGATTGACCTGCATACACATACAACGGCTTCTGACGGGACGTTTACACCGGACGAGGTGGTAAAAGAAGCAGCTGATCTTGGGCTTTGTGCCATTGCGATCACTGACCACGATACCGTAGACGGGATCCGTGAGGCGTTAGAGGCAGGAGAGAAGTATGACATCACAGTCGTTCCCGGCATTGAGCTTTCAACAGAATATGCCGGTGTGGAAATCCATGTCGTAGGGCTTTTTGTGGATCCGGATTCCAAAGAACTGAATGCGCAGGCAAAGCAATTCAGAGAGCAGCGGGACAGCAGAAACTTAAAGATGATCGAACGTCTGCAAAAGTATGGTTTCGACATCACGGAAGAAGCGTTGTATGAGCGTTTCCCGGACAGTGTCGTGGCGCGTCCACATATGGCAAGATTTCTGCATGAGACCGGACAGGCAAAAAGCGTGAAGGACGTCTTTGACAAATATATCGGAGATGACTGTCCGTGTTATGTACATCGTGATATGATCACGCCGATGGAGGCCGTCGGAATCATTCATGCCGCAGGCGGGACGGCTATCCTCGCCCATCCGTGTCTGTATCGGAAGTTAAACGGCGAGACCTTTACTGCGATGATGGATGATCTGAAAGAATCCGGGCTTGACGGAATCGAAGTACGTTATTCCAGAAACACGGTAAAAGAAGACCGTCATTACCAGGAAGTAGCGGATCAATACGGCTTATTATATTCGGGCGGATCTGATTTTCACGGTACCAATAAGCCGGAAATCAAGATCGGAAGCGGCACCGGCAATCTTTTCGTGCCGGCAGATTATCTGACGCGGATCATGGAATACAGAAAAAGCAAATAAAGCTCTTGACGTCTTGAGAAAGGCGTGCTATGATAGTCGCGTTGTAAATACAAGCAGAGTATCCACTCTCACCCTGGCACAATCGCGTGACCTGTGGTTCATATCGACACAAGATCAAGCATAGGATTTGTATGTTTATGCTTTTGTGGATGAAAGTGGATAGGTATGCTATCCGCTTTTTTTAATGTATACGGGAGGTACAGAACCATTAGCAGTTTAATGATTAATGAACAGATCCGGGACAGAGAAGTACGGGTCATCGATGCGGACGGTAATCAGCTTGGCATCATGTCTTCTCAGGAAGCGATGAAGCTTGCACAGGAAGCTGATCTGGATCTTGTTAAGATCGCACCGGGTGCAAAACCGCCGGTTTGCAAGATCATTGATTATGGCAAATATCGCTATGAGCAGAGCCGTAAGGAAAAGCAGGCGAAGAAGAATCAGAAGATGATCGAGATCAAGGAGATTCGTATGTCGCCGAATATCGACACCAATGATCTGAATACAAAGATCAATGCTGCGAAAAAGTTCCTTTCTAAGGGGAACAAGGTTAAAGTGACGCTTCGTTTCCGTGGACGTGAGATGGCGCATGTAAGCAACAGCCGTCACATCCTGGACGATTTTGCAGAAGCACTTTCCGAGTTTGCGGTCGTTGAAAAGCAGCCAAAGCTTGAAGGCCGTAATATGAGCATGATGTTAAGCGAGAAAAAGTAGAAATAGCAGGAGGAAAAGACTATGCCGAAAATGAAAACAAACAGATCAGCAGCAAAGCGTTTCCACAAAACAGGAACCGGCAAGCTGAAAAGAAACAAAGCTTACAAGAGCCATATCTTAACGAAGAAATCTACTAAGAGAAAAAGAAATCTTCGCAAGCCGACCATGACGGATGCATCCAACGAGAAGAACATGAAGAAGATTTTACCGTATCTGTAAGTAAAGTAGAAACCGGGAGGATAATAATATGGCAAGAATTAAAGGCGGTCAGAACGCTAAAAAAAGACATAACCGTACACTGAAACTGGCAAAGGGCTATCGTGGCGCACGTTCCAAACAGTATCGTATCGCAAAACAGTCCGTTATGCGTGCACTGGCTACATCCTACGCAGGACGTAAGCAGAAGAAACGTCAGTTCCGTCAGCTGTGGATCGCAAGAATCAATGCAGCATCCAGAATGAATGGCCTTTCCTACAGCAAGTTCATGCACGGATTAAAGCTGGCTGAGGTTGAGATCAACCGTAAGATGCTGGCTGATATGGCAGTAAACGATGCAGAAGGTTTCGCTTCTCTCGTTGAGCTTGCAAAAGCAAAACTGGCTTAATCAAATAAATTATAACTTTCATAAAAAAGTGCTTGCATTTTGATACTAAGTCTGTTAGTATCAAATGCACATGGTTCGTTGGTCAAGTGGTCAAGACGCCGCCCTCTCACGGCGGAAACAGGGGTTCGACTCCCCTACGAACTGCTTAGGAAAACTGTTGCACAGCTGTGCAGCAGTTTTTTTGTTTGTCAAAAGATGTATGAGGTGATACGATTGTTACAGACAAAGATCCTTATGTTTTTTGAAAGGAGCAGGTATGGAACAGCAGATTTTTACAAATGAGATTATATTATCCTGGCTTCAGTATTTTGCGAAAAACACGCCGATTGACTTGGAAAAAGTCAAGATGCTGGACATCACCAGAAAAAATAAGAATGTCATTCCGACCGTTGAGTCGAGAAAGGCGACATTAGTTTTCACGGAAGCCGGCGATCAGGATATCTTTTATCGGATGTGGAACGCAGGACTTGGCGAGTGCGAGGTCTGGTACAACGAAGGCGATAAGCCGGAGGGCGAGATCAAGCATGATCTGTTAAAGCACATGATCAACCGTGGGATCAATGCATCTGCCGGCATGCTGATCATCAATGAAAATGCGAGAAACACTTATAAGATCGGCATGCGCAAT
>CADBRG010000061.1 GCA_902797015.1 uncultured Lachnospiraceae bacterium | reverse complement strand
TCCTTTACCTGGGGCATTCCGGTAGACTTTGATCCGAAGCATGTCGTATATGTCTGGCTTGACGCATTGAGCAACTACATCACGAAGATCGGATACGATGCAGACGGCAACTCCTCTGACCTGTTCAAGAAGTTCTGGCCGGCTGACCTGCATCTGATCGGTAAGGACATCATCCGTTTCCATACGATCTACTGGCCGATCTTCTTAATGGCACTCGATGTGCCGCTTCCGAAGCAGGTATTCGGACATCCGTGGCTTCTGATGAGTGACGGAAAGATGAGCAAATCCAAGGGCAATGTGCTTTACGCAGATGACCTGGTATCGATCTTTGGCGTGGATGCAGTGCGGTATTTCCTGCTGCATGAGATGCCGTTTGACAATGACGGTGTGATCTCCTGGGATCTGATGGTAGAGCGGACCAATTCCGATCTGGCCAACACGCTTGGCAACCTCGTGAAGCGTACGATCTCCATGAGCTGCAAATATTTTGACGGCCAGGTACGCAATGCAGGCGCAGCTTCCGAAACAGAACCGGTATCCGGTGCTTCTGCAGCCGGCGCGAGTGAGGCAGCGGTAGATGCGGATATGAAGGCAGTTGTAACAGGCGCCCGTGATAAGGTGCAGGCGAAGATGAACGATCTGCGTGTGGCAGATGCGATCAGCGAAGTGTTTGCCGTATTCCGTCGCCTGAACAAATATATCGACGAGACAGAGCCGTGGGTTCTGGCAAGAGATGAGGCGAAAAAGGACCGTCTTGCCACGGTAATGTATAACCTGATCGAAGGCATCTGCATCGGTGCAAACCTTCTGGTCAGCTTCCTGCCGGAGACCTCTGAGAAGATCTTAAAGCAGCTGCAGGCACAGCCGCGTGATTTTGATGTACTTGATCAGTTCGGACTCTATCCGGAAGGCATTACATTAAAGGAAGAAGATGCAGAGATTCTCTTCGCACGTCTGAAGCTTGAGGATGTGATGAAGCAGGTTGAGGCACTGAACCCGGAAGAAGAAGCGGACGCAGCCGAAGAAGAAGCAGAGGATGATGGCATTGACATCGAAGCAAAGCCGGAGATCACATTTGACCAGTTCGGACAGATGCAGTTCCAGGTCGGTGAGATCATTGCCTGTGAAGAAGTGCCGAAGTCAAAGAAGCTTCTTTGCTCCCAGGTCAAGATCGGCAGCCAGACAAAGCAGATCGTATCCGGCATCAAGAAATACTACTCTGCAGAAGAGATGGTTGGCAAAAAGGTTATGGTCCTTGTAAACTTAAAACCGGCCAAGCTGGCAGGCGTTCTTTCAGAAGGCATGCTGCTCTGCGCTGAGGATGCAGATGGCAATCTGTCCCTGATGACACCGGAAAAGGATATGCCTTCCGGCGCGGAGATTTGTTAACATGATTTTTGATACCCATGCACATTATAACGATAAGCAGTTCGACGCAGACCGCGACGAACTGCTTTCGTCCATGTCAGAACAAAATGTCGGAACCATCGTGAATGTCGGTGCCTCTTTTCAGGATTGTAAGGATGGCGTGGCACTTGCCCGTAAGTATCCGTTTGTCTATGCGGCCGTCGGGCTGCATCCCGATGATGTCGGCGAGCTGGAGGCGGCGGAGCCGGCTGGTGCCGGGGTTGCGATTGATGCCTGCGCCGGTATTGAAACAGCCGGTCGGACAGGTGAAAGTGGGAATCTCGTCTTTGATTGGATCCGAAAAACAGCAGAAACTGAGCCGAAAGTGGTGGCGATCGGCGAGATCGGGCTGGATTATCACTGGAATGTGGAGACACATGACATTCAGGAGAAGTGGTTCCGCAGACAGCTGGACCTGGCAGAAGAGCTGAATCTGCCGGTCAGTGTACACAGCCGTGATGCCGCGGAAGACACACTGCGGATTCTAAAAGAATATGCCGGACGAATCACAGCCGTGATGCACTGCTATTCCTATTCGCCGGAGTTGGCGGAAGAATATGTCAAGCTTGGATACTATTTCGGTGTCGGCGGTGTCGTTACATTTAAGAATGGGAAGAAGCTGAAGCGGACTGTGGAAGCCGTGCCGATGGAGTGGATCCTGCTTGAAACAGACTGCCCGTACCTGGCACCGGATCCGTACCGCGGGAAGCGCAATCATTCGGGATATATCGACTATGTGGCAGCAGAGATCGCAAGTCTGAAAGGGCTGACGAAGGAAGAAGTGATCGCGATTACGGAAGCGAATGCGAAGCGGTTTTTCAATATGGAGTAAGAATCAATGGCAAATGTATACAAGCCACTGCCATACCTGGCGAGTGCACAGGCCGTCAAGGCGGTCACAGAAAAATATCAGTTTACCATTCAGAAAAAATATGGACAGAATTTCCTGATCGATGCGAATGTGCTGGAGGAGATCGTGGATGCAGCCGGCATCGGCGAGGATGATTACGTGCTTGAGATCGGACCGGGCATCGGGACGATGACACAGTATCTGGCTTACCATGCACGCGGCGTTGCGTCGGTTGAGATTGACCGGATGCTGATCCCGATTTTAGAGGATACGCTACAGGGATATCCGAATGTCGACATCATCCACAATGATATCTTAAAAACAGATATCGCAAAGCTGGTAGAAGAAAAAAACGGCGGACAGCCGATCAAGGTCGTGGCAAACCTGCCGTATTACATCACAACGCCGATCATACTGGAATTGTTTGAAAGCGGGATCCCTGCTGAGAGCATCACGATCATGGTGCAAAAGGAAGTCGCGGACCGCATGCAGACAGGACCGGGCAGCAAGGATTACGGCGCACTGTCTCTGGCGGTGCAGTATTACGCGAAGCCGGAGATCATCACGGAGGTATCTCCCGCAAGCTTTTTCCCGCAGCCAAAGGTCGGCTCTGCAGTCATTCGTCTGACCAGACATGAAAAGCCGCCGGTTGATGTAAAGGACGAGAAGCTGATGTTCCGTCTGATCCGCGCGTCATTCAACCAGCGCAGAAAGACGCTTGCGAACGGACTCAAGAATGCTGGCAACCTTCATTTCTCAAAAGAAGAGATCGAGGAAGCCATTGCAGCACTTGGGAAGCCATTAACTGTTCGTGGCGAGACATTATCACTTGAAGAATTTGCAGAATTGGCAAATCTCTTATCATAAGAATAAAAAGGCCAGGAGCCTTCGTACAATGAAGCGAAGGGACCTGGCCTTTTCCATATGGTTTTTGTTACAGCAATGTTGGCAGCGTTTCGAATACGAATTCGACTGCCGCAGCGCGGACTTCATTTCGCGCCATGCCATCAAAGTGGCGTGTGTAAGTCGTAACCTGTCCGTTGACGGAAAATCCGAAGCAGACGGTTCCGACGGGTTTTCCCGGGACAGCGCCGGAAGGCCCTGCAATGCCGGAGGTGGCGACACCGACCTCACAGCCGGCGGTTTTTACGACTCCCGCAGCCATGGTGCCGGCGACTTCCTCGCTGACAACGCCATGTGCTTCGATCAGGTCGATCGGCACCCCGAGATATTTGATCTTCGCTTCATTTGCATAGGTGACAAATGAGACATCCAGTACGCGCGATGCGTCCGGAACATTCACCAGTCGCCCGGCACAGAGCCCGCCGGTGCAGGATTCCGCGAACGCGATGCGCCAGTTTTTTTCTATGAGCCGTGTAACGACGGCGGTTTCTAATGCAATATTTTCATTCATTTTCAATATCCTCTTTGCACAGATCGCAGACTTGCATTTCGCAAAACAGCGTTTCCTGAAACATATTATAAAATCGGATGAAACAGGCGTCAAATCTTATAAAAATAGGAGCAAAATAATTCACTTGACAAAGAAATCCGACAGGCGTAATGTTGACGAATAATCATAAAATATGCGTTGATTTTGGAAAAACAGTTTTTGCTTTAACAGGAAGAAAACGATATGAAAGTCATTGTAGTAGGCAGTGGAAAAGTCGGCAGTCAGATCATTGAAAAGCTGGTCCAGGAGGGCCACGAAGTGACAGCAGTCGACATCAAAGAAAAGTGTCTGGCTGAGCAGGAGGTCAGACTGGATATCCTAAGCGTGCACGGAAATGGTGTGCGCGAGGAAGTTCTGCGGGAAGCAGGCGCAGGGAGTGCCGATCTACTGATCGCGGTGACAGCCGGTGATGAGATCAATCTTTTGTGTGCGATCATCGCCAAAAAGATCGGAACGCCGCATACCATTGCCAGGGTCAGAGACCCGGAGATCGCTGACCAGATGCAGCTGCTGCGGGAAGAGACAGGATTGACCGTGACACTGAATCCGGAGCTGATGGCAGCGCAGGAAATTTTTTCAGTACTCCGTTATCCGGGCGTTCAGTCCGTGGAACATTTTTCACATGGACGTTTCACAATGGCAGATATCAACCTCTCCAAGGAAGGGCCGCTGACACAGGTCCCACTGAAAGATTTTATCGGGACAAATCATGTCAGGGCATTGATCTGTGCCGTGCAAAGAGCCGGTGAGACAGTTATTCCGGATGGCGAATTCCGGCTGCAGCCCGGGGATGTCGTAAGCTTTGCGGCAGAGCCGATGGAAGCGGAACGCTTTTTAAAGCTTGCAGGCATTCCGGAGCGTATGCCGCGTGATGTCATGATCATCGGTGCCGGAAAGGTGACGTATTATCTTTTGCGCATGATGGAGAAAACCGGAATGCGTGCCGTCGTGATCGAGAGCAGTGAAGCAAGCTGTAAGCGTCTGAGCGACCGCTTCCCGAATGCACTGATCATCTGCGCGGATGGCACGGATCGGGATGTCCTCTTTGAAGAAGGAATCGCACAGGCGGATGCCTTTGTCTCCATGACAGGCACAGATGAGGTAAATGTCCTGCTTTCGATGTATGCGGAATCCCTGTGTGTCCCGAAGATCGTTACTAAGGTCAGCAGAGAGGCCGTGCTGGATCTCGTCCGCGACAAGGAGATCGGAAGCGTAGTCTCACCGCACAGTATCACGGCCAGCCGTGTGATCCGCTATGCGCGTGCGATGGAAAATGCTGCAGGCAGCAGTATGGAAGAGCTGTACTGGATCGCCGGTAATTCGGCAGAAGCGATGGAGTTTGTCGTCAACAGCAAAGAGGAAGGCCTGACAGATGTGCCGCTGCAGAATCTTCCGCTCAAAGACCATCTTCTGGTCTGCGCGATCATTCACGACGGACAGGTCATCATTCCTTCCGGAAAAGATACCATGCAGGTTGGCGACCGGGTAGTCATTGTAACGACGATTCGTGGCATGCGTCAGTTAAGGGATATTCTGGTGTAGGTAAAAATGAATAAACGAATGATCATGTATGTGATCGGCAACATTCTGATCCTCGAAGCGATCCTGATGTGCGCGCCCATGGCGGTCAGCTGCATTTACGGGGAATGTCATGTCAGGAATGCATTTCTGATCACAATGGGAATCACAGCAGCGGCCGGTGTTTTGTTATATCTGGCAAGGCCGAAAAAAAGAATATTTTATGTAAAAGAAGGATTTGCGATCGTAGCGTTATCCTGGATCCTGCTAAGTGCATTTGGTGCCCTGCCATTTGTCATCAGCGGCGCGATCCCGAACTATGTCGACGCGTTTTTTGAAACCGTGTCCGGTTTTACGACTACGGGTGCGACCATCCTTTCTGCAGTTGAACCGCTCGGGTACGGACTTTTGTTCTGGCGAAGCTTCACGCACTGGATCGGCGGTATGGGCGTTCTTGTTTTCATGCTCCTGATCCTTCCGATGGCAGGCGGTAACAGCCTGCACCTTCTGCGTGCGGAATCCACCGGCCCTGCTGCGGCAAAGCTTGTGCCGAAGATGCGGTCCTCTGCGCGGATTCTTTATGGGATGTACATTGCGCTTTCGATCATTATGCTGATCCTGCTTTTGTGTGGCGGCATGTCGGTCTACGATGCGCTGATCCAGATGTTTGGCGCAGCCGGAACGGGCGGGTTTTCTAATTATACGGAAAGCGTGGCGCATTTTCACAGTGCTTATATTGACATTGTAACCGGCATCTTCATGCTGGCATTTGGCGTGAACTTTAATCTGTATTTTCTGATCCTGATGAAGCGCGGAAAAAACGTTCTGAAAAACGAGGAGCTTCGGTGGTATCTGGGAATCGTTGCTTTTGCGGTGATCACGATCGGTTTGAATGTCCGCTCGATGTTTGATTCCCTTGGAGAATCGATGCGTTATTCGTTTTTTCAGGTGTCATCGATCATCACAACGACAGGTTACGCGACGACAGATTTTAACCTGTGGCCGGAATATTCCAGAATGCTTCTGGTGATTCTGATGTTTATCGGGGCCTGCGCCGGCAGCACCGGCGGTGGTCTGAAGATCTCGCGTATTGTGCTTTTGTTTAAGAGTGCCAGACGGGAACTCAGGCGTTCACTGCATCCGCGTCTCGTAGAACAGGTGCATATGGACGGGAAGTCAGTGGATGAAAATATCCTCCGCAACATCAATGCATACCTGGCGATCTTTTGCATGGTGGGCGTCGGGAGTCTTCTCGTGGTTTCTTTGGACCACTGCTCCTTTACGACGAATTTTACGGCGGTCGTTGCCTGCATCAACAATATCGGCCCGGGACTTGACGTCGTAGGGCCGACGGGAACGTTTGGCGGATTTTCGATGCTCTCAAAAATCGTACTCTGTTTCGATATGCTTGCCGGAAGACTGGAGTTTCTCCCGATGCTTTTGATCTTTGCGCCGTCTTTCTGGAATCAGATTCAGAAGCGGTATCGGCGGGTAAGGTAGCAGACTGTGTGCCGGTAACCCGTCCCATGACCGGGTAGTTACCATTTCGTCATTGCCGATATACGTAAAATCTGGTAAGATAAATGGAACATATAAAGTACATATCTGAGGGATATGGGATAAGGGGAATCAATATGGATGACAGAAAGATTTTAGTGGCTTATTTTTCCTGCACCAGTCATACACAGGTGCTGGCAAAGGAAATCTGCGAGGCAGTCGGCGGTACGCTGTTTGAGATCAAAACCGTTAACGATTATCCGGAAAGCTATGCCGGCAAGATTGCAGTAGGCGGAAAAGAAAAGCTGACGAACACCCGCCCGGAAATTCTGAATACGGTAGCGGACATGGATACATACGATACGATCATGGTTGGCTTCCCGGTATGGTTTTCCACTTGCCCGATGGCGATCATTAGCTTCTTAGAGGAGTATGACATGACCGGAAAGACGATCTATCCGTTCTATACATCCGGCGGCGGAAGCGGATCCCGTGCGATCAGAGATATCGAGAAAGCCGTACCGTATGCGGATGTTATGATGTGCTACAATGCATCAAAGTACGGAACCTCTGCGCTGGAGCAGTGGATGGAATAGGGGGGGTATAAGCTTGCGTGCTGCTCCGTGCTTTGCACTCCCGCATCACTACATAAATTCGGATTCCGGGCTGATCGCCCTACATCCTCATTTCTGTTGCCTTGCACAATGCCGTCGAAATAATATGCAAGCATATATTTCGACACCGCTGCGCAAGAGCTTATACGCTAAAGTCTATGCCGCGCTTCCGTTTTCGGAGGCCGGCATCTTTTTTTCTTTTTCTTAAATCCGCAAAAAATGTGCTGAGCATCGTGCTGCATTCTTCTTCCAGCACACCGTAACGGATCTCGACCTGGTGATTAAATGCCGGAATTTGTAACAGGTTCATGACGGAGCCTGCGCATCCTGCCTTTGGATTTTTCGCGCCGATCACAACGGTCTTGATACGGGACTGTACCAACGCGCCGGCACACATCTGACAGGGCTCGAGCGTGACATACATCGTGCATTCTTCCAGGCGCCAGTCGCCGAGCTTCTTGCTGGCCTTTCGAATCGCAGAAAGCTCTGCGTGAGCAAGCGTGTTCGCATCGGTGTTTCTGCGGTTGTAGCCGCGCGCAATGATCGCACCGGCATGCACGATCACACAGCCGATCGGAACCTCGTCAAGTGCCGCAGCCTTTTTCGCCTGCCGGATGGCTTCCTTCATGTATTTTTCGTCTTCTGTAAGAACTTGCTTCATCATGACCTCCTGACGGATTGGATGTAGATTCTGCCGGAATCGGATGCTGACATTATACAATAGTGGGTGGGCGGAGGCAAATGGCGGAGTGGCATACGTCACCTGCGCCGCAGGAGCTTATGCGCTAATATCAGTAATAATTCCTATTGTTATAATTGACTAACCAGTTACCAGCATGTTATCGTCATATTGTAGGAGGATGAGCGTTCGAGAGGTGGGCTATGAACACAGTGAGAAAACGAAGCAAACAGAGGGATAGTATCCAGCGTTTTCTCGAAACGCGGAGGGATCACCCGACAGCCGAGACCGTTTACCATCATATCAGGGAAGAGATACCGAACATCAGTCTTGGCACGGTTTATCGCAATCTGGCCTTGCTGTCTGAGATGGGAGAGATTCGTAAGATTTCGACAGACGAAGGGCCGGACCGGTTTGATCCGATCACGACACCACATGATCATTTTGTCTGCAGGCAGTGTGGCAGCCTGATTGACATGGAGGGGACACGCGCACCGCACCTGATCAAGGAGGCACAAAAAGGATTTGAAGGTCAGATCGATGACCAGAGGACATTCTTTTATGGAACCTGTCCGACTTGTATGAAAAAAGACCAGTCGGCATAAGAAACGGATAACCTTCCGGAAGCATTTACAGGCAATCCGGAACTTATCATAGAAATTCATCAATATAAACTAATTAGGAAAGGAAACGACGACATGAAAAAATTTGTATGTTCTGTATGTGGTTATGTATATGAAGGCGAAGCGCTTCCGGCTGATTACACTTGCCCGGTATGTAAGGCTCCGGCTTCCAAGTTTAACGAGCAGGCTGCTGATCAGGCATGGGCTGCTGAGCATGTAGTAGGAGTAGCTGAAGGTGCTCCGGAAGACATCATTGCAGACCTGCGCGCAAACTTTGAAGGCGAGTGCTCAGAAGTAGGTATGTATCTTGCTATGGCAAGAGTTGCACATAGAGAAGGCTATCCGGAAATCGGTCTGTATTGGGAAAAGGCAGCTTGGGAAGAGGCTGAGCATGCAGCAAAATTTGCAGAGCTTCTCGGCGAAGTTGTTACAGACAGCACCAAGAAAAACCTTGAGATGCGTGTAGACGCTGAGTTTGGCGCAACCGCTGGCAAGACAGATCTTGCTAAGAGAGCAAAAGCATTAAATCTTGACGCAATCCATGACACCGTACATGAGATGGCAAGAGACGAAGCTCGCCACGGCAAAGCACTCAAGGGACTCCTTGACAGCTACTTTGGCTAATCTACAAGCCATGCAAAATGGTAGAAATA
>CADBRG010000060.1 GCA_902797015.1 uncultured Lachnospiraceae bacterium | reverse complement strand
TATGTAAAAGAAAACTCTGCATGCGGACTTGGACAGACAGCACCGAATCCGATCCTGTCTACGATCAAGCACTTCCGTGATGAGTATGAAGCACACGTTGTCGATAAATGCTGCCCGGCTGGTGTCTGCAAAGACCTGCTGCAGTACAGAATCGATCCGGACAAGTGCAAGGGATGTACCCTTTGCGCGAAGAACTGCCCGGCAGGCGCAATCACAGGAACTGTCAAGGAGCCGCATGTCATTGATCAGACGAAATGTATCAAGTGCGGTGTCTGCAAAACAAACTGTAAGTTTGATGCGATTGATACGAAATAGGAGGGCTGCCTGATGAGTGATGTAACATTAAAAGTGAATGGAATAGAAGTGACAGTTCCGGAAGGAACCACTGTTCTGGAAGCAGCCCGCAAAGCAAATGTTGAGATCCCGACATTGTGTTATCTGAAGGATGTCAACGAGATCGCTGCCTGCAGAATGTGTGTAGTAGAAGTAAAAGGTGCGAAGACACTTGTAACCGCCTGCGTATACCCTGTTAATGAGGGCATGGAAGTATTCACCAATACGCCGCAGGTACGTGAATCCAGAAGAAAGAATCTGCAGCTGATCCTCTCAATCCATGAGAAGAAATGCCTCTCCTGCGTACGCAGCGGCAACTGCGAGCTGCAGGCACTCTGCCGTGAGTACATGATCGATGACGATGATTACTTCCAGGGGGAGAGAAACATTTATGACCTCGATGACAGCGCACCGCATATGATCCGCGACAACAACAAATGTATCCTTTGCCGTCGCTGCTCCGCAACCTGTGCAAACGTACAGGGCATCGGTGTTATCGGCGCAAACAATCGTGGATTTGCAACCTTCATCGGATCACAGTTTGAAAAAGGCCTGGGCGAGACATCCTGTATCTCCTGTGGTCAGTGTATCGCAGTCTGCCCGACCGGCGCACTGTATGAAAAGGATGCGACAGCAGGCGTATTCGCAGCGATCGCAGATCCGACCAAGCATGTCGTAGTACAGCCGTCACCGGCAGTTCGTGCGGCACTTGGTGAAGAGTTCGGTTATCCGATCGGTACGAATGCAGAAGGTAAGCTTGCAGCATCCCTGCGCAGACTCGGATTTGATGCAGTATTTGATACCAACTTTGCAGCTGACTTGACGATCATGGAAGAGGCAAATGAGCTGATCCAGCGTGTAACAACCGGCGGTGTACTGCCGATGATCACATCCTGTTCACCGGGCTGGATTAAGTTCTGCGAGCATTACTTCCCGGATCTGATCCCGCATCTTTCTACCTGCAAATCTCCGCACCAGATGTTCGGCGCGATTGCGAAAACATACTATGCGGACAAGATCGGCGTAGACAAGAAGGATATGGTCGTTGTCAGTGTAATGCCGTGTACAGCGAAGAAGTTCGAGATCACTCGAGACGATGAAGACGGTGCCGGCGTACCGGACGTAGATTATGTCATCACAACACGTGAGCTTGCAAAGATGATCCGTATGGCAGGCATCCGTTATGAAGACCTTCCGGATGAAGGATTTGATCATCCGCTTGGCTCCGGTACAGGTGCAGCGGTGATCTTCGGTGCAACCGGCGGCGTTATGGAAGCAGCGCTTCGTACCGCAGTAGAAAAGATCACAGGTGAAACCTTACAGCAGCTTGATTTTGTAGATGTACGTGGTATGGAAGGCATCAAGGAAGCTTCTTACAAAGTAGGCGATCTGGATGTCAAGGTTGCGGTAGCATCCGGCACAAAGAACGCGAAGGTTCTGATGGAGAAGATCAGACGCGGCGAAGCGGATTATACCTTCATCGAGATCATGGGCTGCCCGGGCGGCTGCGTAAACGGCGGCGGTCAGCCGAGACAGCCTGGCTACATCCGCAATACCGTTGATCTTGCGGCAGAGAGAGCAAAAGCACTCTACAGCATTGACGAGGCGAACACCATCCGTAAGTCACATGAAAATCCGGATATCATCACACTTTATGATGAGTTCCTGAAGGAGCCGGGAAGCCATCTGGCACATGAGCTTCTGCACACATCTTACGTGGAAAGAGTGGTGCACGAGATCAAGTAAGAGAAAGGTAGTACATAGTTTGACAAGAACCTGTCAAAACGCTATAATACCCGGTATAGAAGAGAAACCATTTATGGTTTCTCTTCTTGCTTTAAATCGATAACTGTTCAAGACGTTCTGGAATAGTTGTTAATAATCATCAGTTAGGAGACATGTTATGGAAAAAATCGTGATGCAGACACCGCTCGTTGAGATGGATGGGGACGAGATGACAAGAATCCTCTGGCAGAGCATCAAAGAAGAACTGCTGCTTCCGTTTATTGATCTGAAAACAGAGTACTATGATCTTGGACTGAAGAACAGGAATGAGACAGAAGACAGAGTAACATTTGATGCGGCGAATGCAACGGCAAAATATGGTGTCGGTGTCAAATGTGCGACGATCACACCGAATCAGGCCCGTGTGGAAGAGTATGACTTAAAGCAGATGTGGAAGAGTCCGAACGGAACGATCCGTGCAATCTTAGACGGTACCGTATTCCGCACCCCGATCGTTGTAAAAGGCATTGAGCCGGTTGTACGCAACTGGACGAAACCGATCACGATTGCCAGACATGCCTATGGTGACCTTTATAAAAACGTTGAGATGAAGATCCCGGCAGCAGGAAAAGTAGAGCTGGTTTATACCGCTGCAGACGGTACGGAAAAAAGAGAACTTGTGCATGAGTTCACCGGTGCCGGTGTCGTACAGGGACAGCACAACTTAAACAAATCCATCGAGAGCTTTGCTCACAGCTGCTTCCAGTATGCACTTGCGACAAAGCAGGATCTCTGGTTTGCGACAAAGGATACGATCTCCAAGAAATACGATCATACCTTTAAAGACATTTTCCAGGATGTCTTTGTCAGAGAATATGAGTCCCAGTTTGCGGCAGCAGGTATTACATATTTCTACACGCTGATCGATGACGCGGTTGCACGTGTTATGAAGTCAGACGGCGGATACATCTGGGCATGCAAAAACTACGATGGCGATGTGATGAGTGATATGGTATCTTCTGCATTCGGATCACTCGCGATGATGACATCTGTTCTGGTTTCTCCGTCGGGTGTTTTCGAGTACGAAGCTGCACACGGAACGGTACAGCGCCATTATTACAAGCATCTTGCAGGAGAAGAGACATCTACAAACTCTGTTGCGACGATCTTTGCATGGAGCGGCGCGCTTCGTAAGAGAGGTGAGCTTGACGGCATCAAAGAGCTGGAAGTTTTTGCAGATAAGCTCGAGCAGGCAGCGATTCAGACGATCGAATCCGGAAAAATGACAAAGGATCTGGCACTGATCACGACGCTTGAAGATCCACAGGTTCTCGACAGCTTCTCATTCATCCGCGAAGTACGCGCAAATCTGGAGGCAATGCTCTAAAATTATGGTGATTTCTTGTTCATCTATCGGAAAATCATTTGGGGAGACCAGGGTTTTAAACCAGGTCTCCTTTCATATCAATGAAAATGAAAAAGCGGCGATTGTCGGCGTGAACGGCGCCGGCAAATCGACGCTTTTAAAAATTCTGGCAGGAGAGCTTGCCCCTGATGAGGGACAGGTTACGATGCAGAAGGATGCCAGGATCGGGTATCTGTCGCAGCATCCGGACCTGACAAGCGGGAAGACGATCTATGATGAGGTCCTGGATGGGAAACGGGATCTTCTTTTGATGGAAGAAAATCTTCAGAAGATGGAACATGAGATGGGCGGCCTTTCGGGCGATGCGCTTGCCCGTGCGTCGGAAGAATATCATGTTCTGCTGCAGAAGTTTACGGATCAGAATGGCTATGCGCTTCGCAGTGAGGTGCGCGGTGTGTTAAAAGGTCTGGGTTTTGCAGAAGAGGATTTTACGAAAATCTGTACGAAGCTTTCGGGAGGACAGAAAACACGGGTCGCGCTGGCGAAAATGCTTTTGTCTTATCCCGAAATCCTTTTGCTGGACGAGCCGACGAACCATCTTGATATGGATTCCATCCGCTGGTTGGAGAACTTTTTGATGGGATATAAGGGTACGGTCATCATCGTAGCCCATGACAGATATTTCCTGGACAGAGTGGTCGGGAAGGTGATCGGCATTTCGCATCATAAAGCGATGGTGTATTCCGGGAATTATACGGATTATGCCAAGAAGGCAGCGGCACAGCGTTTGGCGGACCAGCGGGCATGGGAGAACCAGCAGCAGAAGATCCGTCATGAAAAGCAGGTCATCGACAAGCTGAAATCCTTTAACCGGGAGAAATCTGTCAGAAGGGCAGAGAGCAGAGAAAAGATGCTTGACCGGATGGAGATGATTGAAAAGCCAAAGGACGAAAATACGGCGATGCGTCTTACGATCACACCGGCCGTCACAAGCGGAAAAGACGTTCTGGATATCGAAGGGCTTGCAAAATCGTTCGGTGAGAATCATCTGTTTTCCGACATCAATATTTCCATCAAACGAGGAGAGCATGTTGCGCTGATCGGTGCAAACGGAACTGGCAAGACGACGATCTTAAAGATCCTGAATGGAAAAGAGACGGCAGATGCCGGCACGATCCGGCTCGGGACGAATGTGGAGATCGGATACTACGATCAGGAGCAGCAGGAGCTCTGTATGGAGAAGACAATCCTGGATGAGATCTGGGATGCGTATCCAAACCTGAATGAGACGACGATCCGCAATACGCTGGCGGCATTTTTGTTTACCGGTGATGTGGTTTACAGACAGGTCGCCGCATTAAGCGGCGGGGAACGTGGAAGGCTCTCACTTGCAAAACTGATGCTATCGGATGCGAATTTTCTGATCCTCGATGAGCCGACCAACCATTTGGATATGGAATCCCGGGAAATCCTTGAGGATGCTCTAAAATCCTATGAAGGAACGGTCCTTTTTGTATCGCATGACAGATATTTTATCAATAAGTCAGCGGACAGGATCCTGCATCTTGACCACAGACAGATCCGGGATTTTCGTGGAAATTATGATTATTACCTGGAAAAGTGCAGGGAAGAAGAAAACCGTATGGCGGAAGTCGCTGCAGGAGGCAATGCAAAGCTGCAGGCCGGTGCAGCGGACACTGCGCAGGTAAAGGCAGATGCCGGGAAAGCGGACTGGAAAGAGCAAAAGGCCAAGCAGGCGGAAATTCGGAAAAAAGAAAACCGTCTCCGTGCGATCGAAGAAGCGATCATGCAGGCGGAGGAGGCCTTGGAGGAGATTGAAGCACAGTATCTGTTGCCAGAGGTCGCGACGAATTCCGCACGGTTGAATGAGCTGTCCGCACAACAAAAAGAGCTGAATGATCAACTTGAAAAATTATATGCAGAATGGGAGTCTCTGGAAGATTGACAAAAACTGAACAATCGATATAATTAATATTAGTTACTAAAATGTAAGTGTTGACGAGGTTGATCATGCAAAAAGAAATTTCACCTGCGGTTATTAAGAGAATGCCGCGCTATTACAGATATTTGAGTGAGCTTCTCGAATCCGGTGTAGAAAGGATTTCTTCTGCGGAATTAAGTTCGCGTATGCATGTAACCGCTTCCCAGATCCGTCAGGATCTGAATAATTTTGGGGAATTTGGACAGCAGGGATACGGTTATAATGTGGCGTATCTTCACAATGAGATCAAAAGGATTCTTGGGCTTGACAAACGCCATCGGATCATTGTGATCGGCGCAGGACATCTTGGGCAGGCACTGACGAATTACGAGCGCTTTGTGGGTCGTGGATTTGTGATCACGGCTTTGTTTGATACCGATCCGCAAAAGATCGGACACAGCATCCGGGAGATCCCAATCTTCCATATGGATGAGCTGGAATATTTTGTTAAGGAAAACAATATCGATATTGCGGCGCTGACCCTTCCGAAGCAGGATGCGAAAGAAGTGGCAGATCGTCTTGTGGCACTCGGAATCAAGGGGATCTGGAATTTTGCGCATCTGGATCTGGATGTGCCGGATGATGTCAGTGTGGAAAATGTCCATCTGTCGGACAGTCTGATGAGATTGTCTTATCTGATCAAAAGAACAGAAGAAAAAAAATAATATGACACTATGCCGCTGTATGCTTTGGATCGGTCTGACCATACAGCGGCCTTTTTATATCAAAACGGAGGTGACTGGGGATGAAGTACCTGCTAGATCATAAGCAGATGCAGCAATGTGATATCAACACGATGGAATATTTTGGTGTGATCTCGCCGGTCCTGATGGAGCGGGCTGCGCTTTGCCTGACAGAAGAGATTCTTGAGGTTATGCCAAAAGACGGCAAGCCGGTATTGATCGTCTGTGGGACCGGAAACAATGGCGGTGACGGGCTTGCAGCAGCCAGGATGCTGTTTCAGCAGGATGTTCCCGTGGATGTCTGGTATCCCGGGAATGAAGAAAAGGCCAGTACAGAAGGAAAACGCCAGCTGGAGATTATAAGAAAATATGAGATACCCGTTTACGCTGATGCACCTGAGAAAGAATATGGCTGCATCGTTGACTGCCTGTTTGGAATCGGTTTGTCACGGGAAGTCGGCGGCATTTATTATGATGTGATCGATCAGATGAATGCGATGTCCGGCGTCAAGGTTGCGGCAGACATCCCGTCCGGAATCCATACAGACAGCGGACAGATTATGGGAATTGCGTTTCGGGCGGACGTGACCGTAACATTCGGTTTTCGGAAACTGGGACATGTACTTTTTCCGGGGGCGGATTTCTGCGGAAAAGTCATCTTAAGGGAAATGGGAATCGACAGATACAGCCTGCTGGACATCAAACCGCAGGCATTCCATTTAGAAGAAGACGATCTGAATCAGGTGGCAAAACGCCCGAGACAGAGCAATAAAGGGACCTATGGAAAATTGCTTTTGATCGCCGGTACAAGAAATATTGCGGGGGCAGCTGTTCTGGCTGCAAAAGGCGCTTATGCAGCAGGTGTGGGACTAGTCAGAGTCGTCACGCCGGAATGCAACCGGGAGATCATTCAGAAGCTGGTGCCGGAAGCGGTGCTGACGACATATGAGGAAGATACAAAGGATGTCAGCTTTTTACAGGAAGCGTTCGACTGGGCAGATGCGATCGTGGCCGGACCCGGGTTGGGGCAGTCGGAGACATCAGAGCTGATTTTAAAAGCGGTGCTCGGCGTGAAGGATCAGAAGGTGTTGCTTGATGCGGACGCACTGAATCTTGTTGCCGCGCAAAACGGACAGATGGCATTTCCAAAGCAATGTGTGATCACGCCTCATCTGGGTGAAATGCAGCGTTTGTGCGGAATCTCCGTAAAAGATCAGCAAAAAGACCTGATAAAAGTTGCTCTTGATTTTGCAAAAGGGTATAATACATATGTTGTACTAAAAGATGCCCATACCGTAATCTGCGGACCGGACGGAGATGTCTGTGTCAATCTGACAGGGAATCCGGGGATGGCAGTCGGCGGAAGCGGAGATGTCTTAAGCGGTGTGATCGGTTGTATGCTCGCATCGGGAAGTGATGTTTT
>CADBRG010000059.1 GCA_902797015.1 uncultured Lachnospiraceae bacterium | reverse complement strand
GTAACAGACGCATTAAAAGACGATTCCGCTACAGAAGACCTCGAAGAAGCTGCCAAAACGCTCCAGGATGCGTTTAAAGATGCTTTAAGCAATGACAAGCTGACCGTCAAGGCAGAGGCCTTAAAAGACGAATCTGTCGCTTCTATGCTGACAATCTCCGAAGAAGGACACCGGATCCAGGAAATGATGCGGATGTACCAGTACGGCGGAGACATCGACACCAGCATGTTCGGCGCAGACGAGACGATCACATTAAATGTAAAGCATCCTCTGGTCGCTTATATTCTGTCACACAAGGATTCCGAGAATGTACCGGTATTCTGCAAGCAGCTTTATGATCTGGCTAAAATCGCCAACCAGCCGCTGACAACAGAAGAGATGACAGCATTTGTAAAGCGCAGCAACGATATCATGATGATGCTGACGAAGTAAATCATATGTTTTAATAAGAAAAACAGCTCCCGCAAAGGAGCTGTTTTTTCATTCTTATGAGGCTTTCTCAGATGCCGTTTTTTCGTTCGCAGCGGCTTCTGCCTTTTTCTTTAAGTTCCGCTCAGCCGTTGTCAGCATCAGCTTGATACGGTTTAACTGGTTTACTTCGCTGGCACCCGGATCAAAGTCGATTGCGACAATGTTGGATTCCGGGAAGTCATGGCGCATCTTTTTGATGACACCCTTACCTACGATATGGTTCGGCAGGCAGCCAAACGGCTGGCAGCAGATGATATTCGGGACACCCATGTGGATCAGCTCAACCATCTCACCGGTTAAGAACCATCCTTCACCGGTCTGGTTACCAAGGGAGATGATCGGTTCCGCACCTTTGGCTGTGTCGATGATACTTGCAGGCGGAGTGAAGTGCTTGCTTTCCTCAAGTGCCTTATGCGCGGTTCCGCGCAGTTTTTCAATCGCCCAGATGCCAAGGTTTGCTTTTGTCTTGGAAGAGCGTTTCATACCCAGATTGTCTGCCTTGAAGTTGCTGTTATAGAAGCTGTACAGGAAGAAATCAAGGAAATCCGGAACGACTGCCTCCGCGCCTTCTGCTTCCAGAAGGTCTACCATGTAGTTATTGGCAAGCGGCATGAATTTTACAAGGATCTCACCGACGATTCCGACCTTCGGCTTCTGAATATCTTTTCTCGGAAGAACATCAAAATCATGCACGATCTCGCGGCACATCTTCTTATATTTTCTGTGACTTAAAATCTTATCCTGACATAAGAAGTCGATGATCTTTTTATTCCATTCCTGATGCAGGGCATTGGTAGCACCTTCCTCAGCTTCATACGGACGTGTCGCATAGATGACACGCATCAGAATATCTCCGAATACAATACCGTAAACGGCTTTCTGTGCCATCTTCGGTGTGATCTTAAAGCCCGGGTTTTTCTCCAGGTCAGAAAGGTTCAGGGAGATAACCGGAATCTGCGGATAACCGGCTTTCTTCAGTGCACGGCGAATGAATCCGACGTAGTTGGATGCACGGCAGCCACCGCCTGTCTGGGACATCATGATCGCAAGACGATCCGTGTCATATTTTCCTGATGTTACCGCATCGAGCATCTGTCCGACCGTAATGATCGACGGATAGCAGGCATCGTTGTTAACATATTTCAATCCGGCATTGACTGCTGCCGTATTATCGTTATCAAGTACGACCACATTGTATCCGCAGGAGTTGAATGCCGGTCCCAGAATGTCAAAATGGATCGGTGTCAGCTGCGGTGCGATGATCGTATAGTTTTTCCGCATTTCTTCTGTAAAGATCACACGGTTATGTGCAGTCGGCTCCAGTGTACGCTCGATATGCTGTTTTTCACGTGTCCGGATCGCTGCGATCAGAGAACGGATTCTGATTCTTGCAGATCCAAGATTATTGACCTCATCGATCTTTAAGCAGGTATAGATCTTACCGGAATCGGAGAGGATGTCATTGACCATATCGGTTGTTACCGCATCCAGACCGCATCCGAAGGAATTGAGCTGGATCAGATCCAGGAATTCTGTCGTCTTAACGTACTGCGCCGCCGCATACAGACGGGAGTGGTACATCCACTGATCCAGTACGACAAGCGGACGCTCTACCTGCTGCAGATGAGAAACGGAATCCTCTGTCAGTACCGCGAATCCGAATGAGTTGATCAACTCCGGAATGCCGTGGTTGATCTCAGGATCGATATGATACGGGCGACCGGCAAGGACGATGCCGCGACGGTTATTCTCCTGCAGCCACGCAATGGTTTCCTCACCTTTTTTTCGCATATCCTCTCTGGCGGATTCCATTTCAGTCCAGCCGGCATCAACAGCATCCGACACTTCATCACGGGAAATATTGAACAGCTCTTTCATGACCTCAATGAGACGTTCTTTCAGGACATCTTTATTGGTAAATGCCATGAACGGATTATAGAATTCCACTTCACCGTTTGTGATTTCTTCTACGTTGTTCTTGATGTTTTCAGCATAGGACGTTACGATCGGGCAGTTGTAGTTATTGCCTGCATCCGGGAACTCAAGACGCTCATAAGGAATACACGGATAGAAGATCCGGTCGATCCCATGACGGATCAGCCAGGTCACATGACCGTGTGCGATCTTTGCCGGATAGCACTCTGACTCGCTTGGGATAGACTCAATACCCAGTTCGTAAATCTTTCTGTTTGAACGCGGAGAGAGTACCAGCTGGAATTTCAGCTTCGCAAAGAATGCTGCCCAGAACGGATAGTTCTCATACATGTTCAGAACACGCGGCATGCCGATCACACCACGCATCGCCTCCGATTTTGAAAGCGGTTTGTATTGGAAGATCCGTTTATACTTATACTCAAATAGATTCGGAATATCATCTTTTTTCGTTTCTTCACCAAGTGCACGTTCACATCGGTTTCCGGTGATATAACGGCGGTTTCCTGAGAACTCATTGATGGTTAACAGGCAGTTGTTGGTACATTTGCCGCAACGCTCCAGATGCGTATTGTATTCAAGTGCTTCGATTTCTTCGATTGAAAGCATGGAAGTTTCTACACCTTCCTGATAGCGGTCTCTTGCCAGAAGCGCAGCACCAAATGCACCCATGATTCCGGCAATATCCGGTCTGGTCGCATTGCAGCCGGAAATGGACTCAAAGCTTCGAAGGACTGCGTCATTGTAGAAAGTACCACCCTGTACAACGACATTTTCTCCAAGCTCCTTCGGATCCGCCAGCTTGATAACCTTAAACAACGCATTTTTGATAACGGAATATGCCAATCCTGCAGAAATGTCCGCGACGGATGCACCTTCCTTCTGAGCCTGCTTAACCTTGGAGTTCATGAATACGGTACATCTGGTTCCCAGGTCGATGGGGTGGG
>CADBRG010000058.1 GCA_902797015.1 uncultured Lachnospiraceae bacterium | reverse complement strand
CGAATTTGGCATGGAAAACGGTCTGTTTGCGGTTATTCCTGATATATTTGCATAAATATAAAGAATAAATTGTTTTTATACATGTTTTGTGATAAAATACCGAATTATCGGTGCGGAGGGAAACTGCCGGCAAGGCAGATTCCTTCAGGAATGCGCACTATGGTATTTATTAGGAGGATTTATCATGAAAAAGAGAATGGCAAAAGTGACAGGAATCGCACTTGTAGCAGCTATGGTCATTGGTCTGGCAGCTTGCGGTTCTTCTAACGGCGGCACAGCAGACGCAGGCGCAGACGCAGCAGCAAGCGCAGGCACAGAGGCAGCTGCTTCTGGAGAGATTCAGTTAGCAGAAGACGGAAAGCTTCATATGGCTACCAATGCAGCGTTCCCGCCTTATGAGATGACAACAGACGACGGTGGTTATGAAGGTATCGACGTTGAGATCGCGACAGCGATCGCTGACAAGCTTGGTCTTGAGCTGGTTGTTGATGATATGGATTTCTCAGCTACCATCGCAGCAGTACAGTCCGGAAAATCCGATATGGTTATGGCTGGTATGACAGTTACACCGGAGCGCCAGGAGAACATCGACTTCTCTGACACCTATGCAAACGCGATCCAGGTCGTAATCGTTCCGGAAGATTCCGATATTCAGACCATCGATGATCTGGCAAATGACAAGATGATCGGCTGCCAGGAAGGTACAACAGGATATATCTACTGCTCAGACACACCGGAGAACGGCGGATATGGTGAAGATCACGTTCTGTCCTACACAAACGGTGCAATGGCAGTACAGGCACTGCTTGGCGGAAAAGTTGACGCAGTCGTAATCGACAATGAGCCGGCAAAGGCATTTGTTGAGGCAAACGAAGGCTTAAGAATCCTGGATACAGAATTTGCAAACGAAGACTATGCAATCGGTATTGCAAAAGGCAATGACGCTCTGATGGAAGCTGTAAATGGCGCACTTCAGGAGCTGATCGCTGACGGAACCGTTCAGAGCATCGTAGACAAATACATTGTATCTGAATAATAAGCTTAGACTGCTAAAATAAAAATCCTGACTTATTAGCGGGGGAAGGAAGTGCCGTTTTTTCGGCACTTCCTTAAGTGCGTTTTAAGAGGCAGAAATATTTTTGCCTGTGTTAGTGAAAAAGGGAGAGTAAGAAGTTGAGCTTCTTTGAAAATATTCACAATCAGTTCTTTCAGACTTTTGTCGGCCCGGAAGGCGATCGCTGGCAGCAGTTCCTGGTGGGATTAGGCGTTTCCTTTAGGGTTCTTTTGGGCGCATTGGTGCTTGGTGTCGTCCTCGGTATTATCGTTGCGATCATTCGTACACAGAAGGATCAGCAGCGCGGCAACCGGAAAAAACCGGTCCTTTCCGTACTGAATGCGATCTGTCTGGTCTACACCACAGTCATCCGTGGAACGCCAATGATGGTACAGCTTTTGATCATGGGCTTCGTTGTTTTTTCAGCGAGCAGACACTTGATCCTTGTGGCGATCCTGTCGCTTGGTATCAACTCCGGTGCGTATGTTTCGGAGATTATCCGAAGCGGTATCATGTCGATCGATCCCGGTCAGATGGAAGCCGGCCGTTCCCTCGGTATGAACTACGGGACGGTTATGAAGGACATCATCATTCCGCAGGCGATCAAAAATATCCTGCCGGCACTCGGAAACGAGATGATCACGCTGTTCAAGGACACGTCACTGGTAACGGTGATCGGTCTGGCGGATCTGACCAAAGTGGCCATGCAGGTGCAGGCACGTACCTATCAGGCATTTATGCCGTTTATCGGTATCGCGGCCGTTTATCTGGTCATCGTTCTTTGTATGACCTGGATCTTCGGCAAACTCGAAAGGAGGATGCGTCGCAGTGACAGAAGATAATGTTTTGATCCGTGTTGATCATTTGAAAAAAGCCTTTGGCGACCATGTCGTGTTAAAGGACATCTCTGAGACCATCCATAAAGGAGAAAAGGTCGTTATCATCGGACCTTCCGGTTCCGGAAAATCCACGTTCCTGCGCTGTCTGAATCTTTTGGAGGAGCCGACAGACGGGCAGATCTGGTTTGAGGATACGGAGATCACAGATCCGAATGTGGATATCAACGCAATACGTCGTCAGATCGGAATGGTATTCCAGCACTTTAACCTGTTCCCGAACATGACGGTGAAAAAGAACATCACGCTGGCACCGGTCCGTACCGGCCTGATGAAGCAGGAAGAAGCAGACAAAGAAGCGATGCGGCTTTTGGAGCGCGTCGGTCTTGCCGAGAAGGCAGAGGCGTATCCGTCTTCCCTTTCCGGCGGACAGAAGCAGCGTGTCGCGATCGTGCGTGCGCTGGCGATGAATCCGAAGATGATGCTGTTTGATGAGCCAACCAGTGCGCTGGATCCGGAAATGGTAGGTGAGGTTCTGGATCTGATGAAGCGACTTGCTGAAGACGGCATGACGATGGCAGTGGTCACACATGAGATCGGATTTGCAAAGGAAGTCGGAACCAGAGTGCTGTTCATGGATGAGGGGATCATCATGGAACAGAACACACCACAGGAGTTTTTCAGTAACCCGCAAACCGCAAGAGCACAGGAATTCTTGAGCAAAGTACTGAGCTAGGAGCAAGTAGAATGAGCATATACAAAAAAGTAGACACGACCATGAACTTTGTCGATCGTGAAAAAGAGGTCGAGAAGTTCTGGAAGGAAGAAGACATTTTTCAGAAGAGTCTAAGAAACCGCGAGGGCAATGAAACATACATGTTTTTTGACGGCCCGCCGACGGCAAACGGACAGCCGCACATCGGTCATGTCCTGACGCGTGTGATCAAAGACATGATTCCGCGTTATCAGACCATGAAGGGAAAATATGTCCCGCGTAAGGCAGGCTGGGATACCCACGGACTGCCGGTCGAACTGGAAGTAGAGAAAAAGCTTGGCCTTGACGGCAAAGAGCAGATTGAAGAGTACGGCATGGCTCCGTTTATTCAGGAGTGTAAGGAGTCTGTCTGGAAATACAAAGGCATGTGGGAAGAGTTTTCCGGTGTTGTTGGATTCTGGGCGGATATGGATGATCCGTACGTTACATATGAAGATGACTATATTGAGTCCGAATGGTGGGCGTTAAAGCAGATCTGGGATAAGGATCTGTTATACAAGGGCTTTAAGATCGTACCGTATTGTCCTCGATGCGGCACGCCGCTGTCCTCACATGAGGTGGCACAGGGTTACAAGCTTGTCAAAGAACGTTCCGCAGTCGTTCGTTTTAAGGTAAAAGATGAGGATGCTTATTTCCTCGCATGGACCACGACGCCGTGGACATTGCCTTCTAACGTTGCGCTTTGCGTGAATCCGGATGAGACCTATTGCAAGGTAAAAGCGGCAGACGGCTATGTATATTACATGGCAGAAGCACTGCTCGACACCGTTTTAGGAAAGCTTGGAAAGAAAGCAGATAAAAAAGAAGGTACACCGGCTGTACCGGCTTACGAAGTGCTTGAGACGATGAAGGGCACCGACCTGGAGTACAAAGCGTATGAACCGTTGTTCGACTTCACAGGCGATTATGTAGAGAAGAAGAACGGCAAGGGCTTCTTTGTGACATGCGGTGATTATGTCACCATGTCAGACGGTACCGGTATCGTACACATCGCACCGGCATTTGGTGAGGACGATTCCCAGATCGGCCGCAAATACAATCTGCCGTTTGTACAGTTTGTAAATGGCAAGGGTGAGATGACGGAAGAGACCGATTATGCTGGTCTGTTTGTCAAGAAAGCAGATCCTGTCATCATTAAGGACCTGAAGGAAAGATCCCTGCTGTTTGACGCACCGAACTTCGAGCATGATTATCCGCATTGCTGGCGCTGCGACACGCCGTTGATCTATTATGCGAGAGAGTCCTGGTTCATCGAGATGACAAAGGTCAAAGACGATCTGGTGCGCAACAACAATACCGTAAACTGGATCCCTGAGGCGATCGGAAAGGGACGTTTCGGCGACTGGCTGGAGAACATCCAGGACTGGGGCATTTCCAGAAACCGTTACTGGGGAACCCCGCTGAATGTCTGGGAATGTGAATGCGGTCATCAGGAAAGCATCGGTAGCAGACAGGAGCTGAAAGATTTAAGCGGAAACGATGCGGCACTTACCGTTGAGCTGCATCGCCCGTATATCGATGAGATCACGATTCCGTGTCCGAAGTGTGGAAAAACCATGCATCGTGTACCGGAAGTCATCGACTGCTGGTTTGATTCCGGTGCAATGCCGTTTGCACAGTATCACTATCCGTTTGAAAACCAGGATCTGTTTGAAAAACGGTTCCCGGCGAAGTTCATCTCAGAAGCAGTTGACCAGACCAGAGGATGGTTCTACTCTCTGATGGCAGAGTCAACCCTTCTGTTTAACAAAGCACCGTATGAGAATGTTATCGTTCTCGGACATGTACAGGATGAGAATGGCCAGAAGATGAGCAAGTCCAAGGGCAATGCGGTAGATCCGATGGAAGCCCTTGGCCAGTATGGCGCAGATGCGATCCGCTGGTATTTCTATATCAATTCTGCACCGTGGCTTCCGAACCGGTTCCACGGAAAAGCGGTTATGGAAGGCCAGAGAAAGTTCATGGGAACGCTCTGGAACACCTATGCGTTCTTCGTGCTGTATGCAAACATTGACGGATTTAACGCAAAAGACTACACGCTGGAATATGATAAGCTGGCTGTTATGGACCGCTGGATCTTATCCCGCCTGCATTCTGTCGTTGCAGAGGCAGATCAGAACCTGTCTGATTACAAGATCCCGGAGACCGCACGTGCGCTGCAGGGATTTGTCGATGACTTAAGCAACTGGTATGTCAGAAGAAGCCGCGAGCGCTTCTGGGCAAAGGGTATGGAGCAGGATAAGATCAATGCTTATATGACACTGTACACCTGTCTGGTAACGATCTCGAAGGCGGCGGCACCGATGGTACCGTTCCTGACAGAAGAAATCTATCAGAACCTTGTCAGAAGCATCGATGCTGATGCACCGGAGAGCATTCACCTCTGTGATTATCCGGTTTCCGATGCAGCGATGATCGATGCAGAGCTTGAGGAGCAGATGGATGAGGTCTTAAAGATCGTTGTTCTTGGAAGAGCTGCGAGAAACGAGGCAAACATTAAGAACCGTCAGCCAATCGGAACCATGTATATGAAGGCACCGAAGGAGCTGTCAGAGTTTTATGTTCAGATCATCGAAGAAGAGCTGAATGTGAAAAAAGCGATCTTCTCGGATGATGTCAGCAGCTATACGACATACAAGTTTAAGCCGCAGCTTCGGACTGTCGGCCCGAAATACGGCAGATACTTAAAGCAGATCCAGACAGCACTCTCAGAGCTTGACGGAAATGCGGCGATGGAAGCCTTAAATACCGATGGCGTATTGAAGCTTCCTGAGATCAGCGATGAGATCGCACTTGAAAAGGATGACCTTCTGATCGAAATGACGCAGGCAGAAGGATATGCTGCACAGAGTGCAAATCAGATCACGGTTGTGCTGGACACCAATTTGACACCGGAGCTGATCGAAGAAGGATTTGTCCGTGAGATCATCAGCAAGATCCAGACCATGCGTAAGGAAGCAGATTTTGAAGTGATGGATCGTATCGCGGTCACCTATGAATCAGAAGACAAACTGGCTGAGATCTTCGAAGCAAACGGTGAGACGATCCGCCACGAAGTGCTGGCAGATACGATCGTCCGGACGGAACCGGCAGGATTTACAAAATCCTGGAATATCAATGGGGAAAAAGTAATACTGGGAGTAGAAAAAAATGGCTAATAACAATGGAAAGTTCAATTTTGATAAAGAAAAGGCGACAGCTGTGGTCCGTTATAACGTCAGAAATCTCTTTCGGAAGAAAGTAGAAGATGCTTCTCCGCAGGAACTCTTTCAGGCAGTTTCCTATGCAGTGAAGGATGAGATCATCGATCGCTGGATGGCGACGCAGCAGGAAATGGACAAAGAGGATCCGAAGATCCTGTATTATATGTCCATGGAGTTCCTGATGGGCCGTGCACTCGGAAACAACCTGATCAATCTGTGCGCGTATGAAGATGTCAAGGAAGCGCTGGAGGAATCCGGTTTTGACCTGAATGCGATCGAAGACGAAGAACGTGATCCGGCGCTTGGAAACGGCGGTCTCGGCCGTCTGGCAGCCTGCTTTATGGAATCTCTGGCAACCTTGAACTATCCGGCATACGGCTGCGGCATCCGTTACCGTTACGGTATGTTTAAGCAGAAGATCGTAGACGGTTATCAGATCGAAGAGCCGGACAACTGGCTCAAAAACGGTTATCCGTTTGAACTGCGCCGCCCGGAGCATACGTTTGAGGTAAAATTCGGCGGATATGTCAGAGCGGAAGGACGCCCTGATGGAAGAACTGCCTTCATTCAGGAAAACTATCAGTCTGTCCGTGCGGTACCGTATGACATGCCGATCCTTGGTTACAACAACAACATGGTAAACACCCTGATGATCTGGGATGCAGAGCCGGTACAGGAGTTCAAGCTGGATTCCTTTGATAAGGGCGATTATCATCAGGCGGTTGAGCAGGAGAACCTTGCAAGAAACCTGGTAGAGGTACTGTATCCGAATGACAATCACATTCAGGGTAAGGAGCTGCGCTTAAAGCAGCAGTACTTCTTTGTATCTGCCAGCCTGCAGCGCGCGATCTCCAGATACAAACAGCATCATCCGGACATCCACAAACTGCCGGAGAAGGTTGTCTTCCAGATGAATGATACGCATCCGACCGTAGCAGTTGCGGAGCTGATGAGAATCCTTCTGGATGAGGAAGGCCTTGAGTGGGATGACGCATGGGAGATCACCACAAAGTGCTGTGCATATACAAACCATACGATCATGTCAGAAGCACTGGAGAAATGGCCGATCGAGATCTTCTCACGGCTGTTGCCGCGTATTATGCAGATCGTTGACGAGATCGACCGCAGATTCCGCCTTGAGATTGAAAAGAAATTCCCGGGCGATTATGAGCGTCAGAACAGAATGGCGATCGTATTCAACGGTCAGGTCCGCATGGCACATCTTGCGATCGTAGCCGGCTATTCTGTAAATGGTGTTGCGGCACTGCATACAGAGATCCTGAAAAAGCAGGAGCTGCGTGATTTCTACGAGATGTTCCCGGAAAAATTCAATAACAAGACGAACGGTATCACACAGCGTCGGTTCCTGCTGCATGCAAATCCGCAGCTGTCTGCATGGGTTGACAAAAAGATCGGTCATGAGTGGGTGACAAATCTTTCTCATATGGAAAAACTGGCAATCTATGCGGATGATAAAAAGGCACAGCAGGAGTTCATGCAGATCAAGTATCTGAACAAGCTTCGTCTGGCTGAGTACATCAGTGAGCATAACGGAATCGATGTGGATCCGCGTTCCATTTTTGATGTACAGGTCAAACGTCTGCATGAGTACAAGCGTCAGCTGATGAACATCCTGCATGTGATGTATCTGTATAACAAGATCAAAGAGCATCCGGAGCTGGATTTCTATCCGCGTACCTTTATCTTTGGCGCGAAAGCGGCAGCCGGATACCGGATCGCGAAGCTGACGATCAAGCTGATCAACAATGTTGCAAATGTGATCAACAACGATAAGAGCATTGACGGCAAGCTGAAGGTTGTCTTTATCGAAGACTACAAGGTATCCAATGCAGAGATCATTTTTGCCGCAGCAGATGTCAGCGAGCAGATCTCTACTGCAAGTAAAGAGGCTTCCGGAACCGGTAACATGAAGTTTATGTTAAACGGTGCACTCACGATTGGTACCATGGACGGTGCAAATGTAGAGATGGCAGAGGAAGTCGGTGAAGAGAATATGTTCATCTTCGGTATGAGCTCTGATGAAGTGATCGCGCACGAGCATAATCATGACTATGATCCGATGGAAATCTTCAATTCCGATCAGGAGCTCCGCCACGTGCTGGTACAGCTCGTAGACGGAACCTATTCCGGATACGATACAGAGCTGTTCCGTGATATTTACAACTCTCTGCTGAACACACAGAGCACAAACCGCGCAGACACCTATTTCTGCCTGAAGGATTTCCGCTCCTATGCAGAAGCACATGAGCGTGTAGAAGCAGCTTATCGCGATGAAGCAAAATGGGCAGAGATGGCGATCCTGAACGTGGCACATGTCGGCAAATTCTCTTCCGACAGAACCATTCAGGAATATGTCGATGACATCTGGCATCTGGATAAGATCACAGTCGATCTTGACGCATTTATGGAATAAACGCTCGCGGAGCAATCCGCAGCTATAGTGGGGTATAGAAAATGAAAACATATCAGTTTCAGGCACAGGGCGTCTGTGCGAGACAGATCCGTTTTTCTCTGGATGAAGAGAAGAACCTTCATGATGTGCAGTTTATGGGAGGCTGCCCGGGAAACCAAGCGGCGATCGGAAAACTGGTAGAAGGAAAACCGGCTGAAGAGATCGCCAATATCCTTGCCGGCAATGACTGCGGCGGCCGCGGCACATCCTGTGCCGACCAGCTTTCAAAGGGCATCTTTGCAGCACTTGAGCGCGGAGACGCATAAAGGTCATATTATTTGAAATCAGTTTTTAAGGAGATTTGGAACGATGAAAAAAGAAACCATTTGTATTCAGGGTGGTTATACACCGAAAAACGGGGAATCCCGGATGATCCCGATCATCCAGAGTACGACGTTTAAGTATGACACAAGTGAAGATATGGGCAAGCTGTTTGACCTGGAGGCAAGCGGATATTTCTATACGCGTCTGCAGAATCCGACCAATGATCTGGTAGCGGCAAAGATCGCAGAGCTTGAGGGAGGCACGGCAGCGATGCTGACATCTTCCGGACAGGCTGCATCGTTCTTTTCCGTTTTCAACCTGGCGGGAGCCGGTGACCATGTGGTTGCGTCCTCTTCCATCTATGGCGGAACCTTTAACCTGTTTAATGTGACCATGCGCCGTATGGGCATAGAATTTACATTTGTAGATCCGAACTGTTCCGATGAAGAGCTTGAAGCGGCATTTCAGGAGAATACAAAGTGCGTATTTGGCGAGACGATCGCAAATCCGGCACTCGTCGTTCTGGACATTGAGCGGTTTGCAAACGCGGCACATGCACATGGCGTGCCGCTGATCATCGACAATACGTTTGCGACACCGATCAACTGCCGTCCGTTTGAATGGGGCGCAGATATCGTCATCCATTCCACAACAAAATACATGGACGGACATGATGCATCCGTCGGCGGATGTATCGTAGATTCCGGCAAGTTTGACTGGATGGCACACAAGGACAAATTCCCGGGGCTGACGACTCCGGATGAATCTTATCATGGAATTACTTACGCAGAAAAATTCGGACAGGGCGGCGCTTATATCACAAAGGCGACCGCACAGCTGATGCGTGACCTCGGTTCGATCCAGGCACCGATGAACGCATATCTTCTGAATCTGGGCCTGGAGTCTCTGCATGTCCGCGTGCAGCGTCATTGTGAGAATGCGCAGAAAGTGGCAGAGTTTCTTTCTCAGCATGAAAAGGTAGCCTGGGTCACATATCCGGGTCTGCCTTCCGATAAAGGCTACGCTCTGGCACAGAAATATATGCCGGACGGCACCTGCGGCGTGATCTCGTTTGGCGTCAAAGGCGGCAGAGCGGCGGCAGAAAGCTTCATGAAGGAGCTTAAGGTTGCGATCATCGCAACACATGTGGCAGATGCACATACCTGCATTCTGCACCCGGCAAACTCCACACACAGACAGCTTACGGATGAAGAACTGATCGCCTGCGGCGTCGGTCCGGATCTGGTTCGTCTGTCTGTCGGCATCGAAAATGTGGATGATATCATTGACGATCTGGCACAGGCGCTTGATGCGATTTAGAGCGAACAATTTGCAGAGTAAATCTCCCGGTTTAACATAACCATGCTAATCCGGGAGATTTTTGTGCTGTTTGAAACGATGGCAGAAAGCAGAGAAATGATGTATAATGTTTCCGATAGTTGTCAAAATATAAGTGAGGGTACCCATGAAAAAGAAAATCATTCTATCAGTCATACTTGCAGGGGTAGTTGCAGCAAGTTGCTCCTGCGGTAATTCCAGCATGAAACATGATACGGATTCTGCCGGCGAAGAAGCATCGGTGAGTGCAGAGGCAGAAAGTACCGGTCCGCAGGTGACACAGATCCTTGTCAGTGGTGCCGGTGATGTGACATTAGGCTCTGATGCGGGCCAGCCGACGGATCTGAATTTTGATACGATGTATGAAGAAGTATCCGATCCGTCCTATTTCCTGAGCGGTGTCAGCTCGGTGTTCGGTTCGGATGATATGACACTGGTTAACTTCGAGGGAACACTTTCCGAGCAGGGAGAACGACAGGATAAGACCTTTGCGTTCCGCGGCGATCCGGAATATGTTGACATCCTGACAGATGGATCCGTGGAAGCGGTCGCATTCGCGAATAACCATTGCCAGGATTATGGTGAGGTCAGCTACACGGATACCATGAAGTATCTCGATGAGGCCGGGATCAAGTATTCCTCCTTTGATATCGTCGGTGTTTATGAGGTACAGGGCAAAAAGCTCGGTATGATTTCCGTTTCTCAATTGCGGGGAAATGACCAGGCGAAGGAACTGATCACCCAGGGCGTTGCCAAATTAAGAGAGCAGGATGCGGATGCGATCATCGTCAGCATTCACGGCGGTGTTGAGCATGAATATTCTGTCAGCAGCGAGATGGAGGACGTTGCACATTTTGCAGTTGATGAGGGCGCGGATCTGGTACTCTGCCATCATCCGCATGTTCTGCAGGGCGTAGAAAAATATAACAACGTCTACATCGCATACAGTCTGGGTAACTTCTGCTTCGGCGGCAACACCAATCCGAGTGATAAGGATACGATGATCTTCCAGAAGACATTTACCTTTGTGGATGATGCACTGGTGCTTGACGATGCAGTAAAAGCAATCCCATGCAGTGTTTCTTCTACTTCTGAGCGGAATGACTACCAGCCGACCTTAAAAGAAGGTGAGGAGCTGACAGAGGCCATTGAGAAAATCAATGGTTATAGCGAGGAATTTGATGTTGTATTTGCGGCAGATGGAAGCATTGAGACTGTAAACGGCGCAGCAGGATTTGTTCCGGATGCGACGACTGCACTGACAGCACAGACCCGTGCAAAGGGAACGGCTTCTCCGGCGGCCGCTGCAACGACAAATACTGAAAGTACCGACACCGAGAGCACAGATGCAGAAGGCACGGATGCGGAAGCTACGGATGCGGCGACCGGTACTGACACACAGACAGACGGTACGGCAACCACAACAGATGCCGCAGCTTCAGATTCCACGACAACAGATGCCGCAGCTACCACGACGACAAACAATGCTGCAACCGGCAGCACGGCAGGCACTTCTGAGAGTTCCTCATCAGGTGTTCCGGATGCTTCTGTCGGCGCAGGCTTAACGGCAGGAACGGATACGGAGCAGGGCGCAGCTGCCACGACGACAAACAATGCCGCAACCGGCAGCACGACAACAAATACAGCGTCTGACACATCTAAGGATTCCGCGGACAGCAGTTCGTCTAAGAAAGGCCTGATGCGGCACAGAGATCTGTTAAAGAGTGATGATAAGATATTTGCGCTTCAGTAGTTTGACAAAAGAAAGATAAAGGAAAGCATATGGCATCATTATTGATAAAAAATGGTACCGTGATCGACCCGGCAGAGAAGACAGAAGAAAAGAAAGATCTGCTTATCGTTGATGGCGTGATCAAAAAGATTGCAGAAAAGATAAAAGACAAGGCAGAGGAAACGATCGATGCAAAGGGCTATTATGTCATGCCCGGCTTTGTGGATCTGCATGTACATCTGCGCGATCCCGGTCTGACCTATAAGGAAACGGTGGAAACCGGCGGGGAAGCTGCACTCAGGGGAGGCTATACCACGATCGTGGCAATGCCCAACACAAAACCGGTTGCAGACAGAGCAGACATTGTAGATTATGTCATGAACAAGGCAAAATCCCTGACCAAATGCAATGTGATCCAGGCCGGTTCCGTGACAAAGGGTCAAAAGGGTCAGGAGCTTGCGGACATTGAGGAGATGGCAGCGCACGGATGCATGGCCATCAGTGAGGACGGAAAATCTGTGATGGATTCCGGACTTTACCGTGAAGCAATGAAGCTGGCCAAAGATCTGGACATCACCGTTCTGGCGCATTGTGAAGACATCAACCTTGTCTGCGGCGGCGTGATGAACCAGGATGAAAAGGCAAAAGAGCTTGGACTTCCCGGGATTTCCAATGCCGTGGAAGATGTCATTACGGCAAGAGATATCCTTCTGGCAAAAGAGACCGGTGTCAGACTCCATCTGTGCCATTGTTCCACAAAGGACAGCGTACAGCTTGTGAAATGGGGAAAAGAGGCCGGCGTCAAGGTGAGCGCAGAGGTTTGCCCGCACCATTTTTCGCTTTGTACAGAGGACATTCCCGGAAATGATGCCAATTATAAGATGAACCCGCCGCTTCGGACGCGTGAGGATATGGAAGCACTTCGGGAAGGCCTGAAAAATGACATCATGGAGGTCATCGCAACGGATCATGCACCGCATTCAGCGGAGGAAAAAGCAAGACCGATGGAGACGGCACCATTCGGCATCGTCGGTTCAGAGACGGCAGCAGCACTGACCTATACCAATCTGGTAGATCCAGGTATCTTAACCGTGATGCAGATGGCAGAGAAGATGAGCTATAACCCGGCACGGATCCTGGGACTGGAAGAGAAGGGATTCATTGCAGAGGGTGCCATTGCGGATCTGGTGGTGTTCGATCCGAAGGCAGAATACAGGATCGATCCGAGTACCTTTGCGTCAAAAGGAAAAAATACACCGTTTGGCGGAATGAAGGTCAAAGGAAAAGTTATGGCTACCATTTCAGATGGCTGTATCGCATACAGGGAGGAAGAAAAATGATCAATCGGCTGATAGAAAAAATCCAGAAGACAGATGCGCCGATCGTTGTCGGACTCGATCCGAAGCTGGCGTTTGTACCTTCTCATATCAAAAAGGCAGCGTTTGCAGAATATGGAGAGACGCTTGAGGGAGCTGCAGAGGCAATCTGGCAGTTCAACAAAGCAATCGTAGATGCAACTTATGATCTGATCCCGGCAGTCAAGCCGCAGATCGCGATGTATGAGCAGTACGGAATCCCGGGCCTGATCGCATTTGAGAAAACCGTAGCATACTGCCACGAAAAAGATCTGGTGGTCATCGGTGATATCAAGAGAGGCGACATCGGCTCCACATCGGAATCCTATGCAGTTGCACATCTTGGTGAGGTTTCGGTTGGAGAGAATACCTTCCGTCCGTTTGATGAGGATTTCGCGACGGTGAACCCTTATCTCGGAAGCGATGGTGTGAATCCGTTCATCGATATCTGCAAGAAAGAAAACAAAGGTATTTTTGTCCTGGTCAAAACATCCAATCCGTCCAGCGGAGAGTTCCAGGACCGTCTGATCGACGGAAAGCCCTTATATGAGCATGTAGCTGAGAAAGTGGCTGCCTGGGGCGAAGAATGTATGGGCGATGCTTACAGCAACGTAGGTGCTGTTGTCGGTGCGACCTATCCGGAGATCGGCAAAGTGCTTAGAAAAGTGATGCCAAAGACAATGATCCTGGTGCCCGGGTACGGCGCACAGGGCGGTACAGGCGCAGATCTGGTGCATTATTTCAATGAGGACGGACTTGGCGCGATCGTGAATTCATCCCGCGGCATCATTGCAGCGTATAAGAAGGATGAATATGCACAGTTCTGCGAGGAGGCGTTTGCGGATGCTTCCAGACAGGCAGTGCTCGATATGAAGGAAGACATCAATCAGGCCAGAGGATAGTAAGATGGAGAAAAGCAAAGAAATGATAACCTGCCGGGTCATAAGCCAGGAAGAGATCGCACCGGGTGTACATGATCTTTTACTGCAGGCGGATGCCATCGCCGAAAAGGCGGTGCCCGGACAGTTTGTAAATGTATATCTGGATACAAACGGCAAGCTTTTGCCGCGTCCGATCAGTATCTGTGAGGCAGATGCAAAGACCGACACATTGCGGCTGGTATACCGTGTGGCAGGAGAAGGAACTAAGCTTCTTGCAAGAAAGCCTGCGGGTCATCCCGTCCGGATCCTTGGCCCGCTGGGCAACGGTTTTCCGACGGAAGGAGAGAATGTCTTTCTGATCGGCGGAGGAATCGGAATCCCGCCGATGCTTGAACTGGCAAAACGGATCCAGGGCAATGCACAGATCATTTTGGGATATGCGGACAAGAATCTGTTCCTGGCAGAGGAGCTTGGCAAATACGGACCGGTATATGTATCTACGGATGACGGCAGCAGAGGAACGCCGGGCAACGTGATTGACGCGATCCGTGCAAATGACCTGAAAGCGGATGTGATCTATGCCTGCGGTCCGAAGCCGATGTTAAAAAGCTTAAAGGAATATGCCGCACGCCATGGAATGGAATGTTATCTTTCGATGGAAGAGCGCATGGCCTGTGGTGTGGGAGCATGCCTTGGATGTGTCTGTGAATCGACAGATACTGACGCACATTCAAACGTAAAGAACAAAAGGGTCTGCAAAGACGGACCGGTATTCCGTGCAGAGGAGATTCAGTTGTGAGAAATACAGAAGTAAATATCGCGGGTGTTTCATTCAAAAATCCTGTGACAACAGCATCCGGAACATTTGGATCCGGAGAAGAATATTCCGAATTTGTTGATTTGAGCCGGCTTGGCGCGGTAACGACGAAGGGCGTGGCAAATGTGCCGTGGCCGGGGAATCCGACACCCCGTGTAGCTGAGGTTTACGGTGGAATGCTCAATGCCATCGGTCTGCAGAATCCCGGTATTGATGTGTTCCTGGACAGAGATGTTCCGTTTTTAAAGCAGTTTGACACGAAGATCATCGTGAATGTCTGCGGACATTCGACAGAAGAATATGTCGAGGTGGTTGAGCGTCTTGCAGACGCGCCGGTAGATCTTTTGGAGATCAATATTTCCTGCCCGAATGTCAAAGAAGGCGGGATCCAGTTCGGCCAGGACCCGAAAGCCGTTGAGGCGATCACACGTACGCTAAAAGACAGGGCGGCACAGCCGGTGATCATGAAGCTCAGTCCAAACGTTACCGATATCACAGAGATGGCGCGGGCAGCCGAGAGCGGCGGCGCGGACGGTCTTTCCCTGATCAATACACTGACCGGCATGAAGATCGACATTAACCGCAGAAGCTTTGTTCTTGCAAACAAGACCGGCGGAATGTCAGGTCCTGCAGTCCATCCGATCGCGGTGCGTATGGTCTATCAGACAGCGCAGGCAGTCAATATTCCGATCATCGGTATGGGCGGTATCATGACGGCGGAGGATGCGATCGAAATGATCCTCGCAGGGGCAACGATGGTCAGTGTCGGAACAGCGAATTTCCTGAACCCGACCGCAACCATCGATGTGATCGAAGGAATCGAACAATATATGGACCGCTTTGGTGTAGAGGATATTCGGGAACTGATCGGCGCAGTGCGCTGAGAAGCACCTGATCTGCCGGAACAATCCGGCCTTCATGAAAGGAGAAAGCATGGAACAGTATAAGCAGGAATTTATCGAATTCATGGTAGAGTCAGATGTCCTGAAATTCGGAGAATTTACTTTAAAAAGCGGACGCAAGTCACCGTTTTTCATGAATGCAGGCGCTTATGTGACCGGCGAGCAATTAAGAAAGCTCGGACAGTACTATGCGCGTGCGATCCATGAGCATTACGGGGATGATTTTGATGTTTTGTTCGGACCGGCATATAAGGGAATCCCGCTGACGGTCGCAACGACGATCGCCTACTCGGAACTTTACGGAAAGCAGATCCGTTATTGCTCCAATCGTAAAGAGATCAAGGATCATGGCGATGCCGGCATTTTGCTCGGAAGCAATATCAAAGACGGCGACCGGATCGTGATCATCGAGGATGTTACGACATCCGGCAAATCAATGGAAGAGACCGTTCCGATCATCCGCGCACAGGGAAATGTGGAGATCATCGGTCTTGAGGTATCCTTAAACCGCCAGGAGCGCGGAAAGGGAGATCAGACAACGGCACTTGAGGAAATCCGTGAGCTGTACGGATTTGAGACAAACGCGATCGTTACGATGGAGGAAGTTGTAGAGTGTCTGTACAACAAGCCATGCAATGGTAAGATCGTGATCGACGATACGCTCAAAGAAGCGATCGATGCTTATTACAAAGAATACGGAGTATAAATGGCATCACCCAGAAGAGAACATTTAAAAAGAGAACGACGGGAACGCCGCAGATCGAGGAAACTGACCGTATATGACCGGTTGGTTCCCTCGTTTGCGCTTGCAGCCTGGATCTGTCTGATCACCGGCATCCTGTTTTCATGGAAAATGGGCGGACAGGCAGCCGGCGGTATTGGCGCTGTAGGCTGGATCGGACTGTTGCTTGCGATCGGTGCGGTCCTGCTCGGATATATGACAAAGAATGCAAGGCAGGTTTATCTGCCCTATATCAGAATGGGTGTCTGGCCGGGGATGATCGCAATCATCGTATATGTGATCCTGCTTATCGCCGGCACCCGTTGAGGAAAAAACATGGAGCATACTATATTAGAGGAACGTCATGAACTGGTTACCGGACGAATCCGGGAAATCCTGACAGACAATCCGGTGCCTGTACGGTACCGGGATTATTTTTTGGACCAGGCAAAGTTTCTGATGGCTGCAGAGGCCATCTTTCAGAAAGCAGTGAAAAATGCAGGCGAGTGCTCAGTGACGGAGGACGCACTGTCTAAGCGGTCGATGGACGAATGCATCGCCGATCATGAAGCAATGTATGCCGGCATTAGAGATCATTATGATACGAGCTGGCAGAATCCGGAAATGGCTGCCGCACAACTGGGAGATGCTGCAAGGATCCTTTGCTTTCTGGCAGCAGAGCTTCGCAGCGGTATCGCTTATGTATTTGAAGGTCGTCTTTTGGAATGGACGATATTGCTGGAGCTGTTTGCGGAAGTCTACAGCTGCTTTTTAGAGGAGCCGGCAGATCTGCAGGAAGCACAGCAGACCATCTACTGGCATTTCCATGATTATACGCAGCTGTTTATCGATACACAGGTGAACAATCTGGTTTGTCCAAAGGACAACTTTTTTACAGACATTATCATGCATGCAGATCTGAATGATCTGACCTATCTGTACCGTTATGGCCTCCCGGTCAGTGAGAATGAACTGCAGACGGCAGCGTTTTTAAATCAAATGTCTGAGGATGAGATCCAGGCGATGGCGGATACTTATACAGAAGGCTATCGCATCGGGTTTGAAGTGACCGGAAAGGATCTGTCAAAGAAAAAGACCGTCAGCATCCATTATTGCATCGGCTTTGAACGGATGCTGCGTGCAGCGATCAAAAACTTTGAGAAGATCGGTCTGGAGCCGACGATCGCCAGAGAGCCGTCTTCTTCCTTTGGAGGAATCGGTGCAAAGCGTGGCGCATATTCCACGAGCGTAAACCGTCAGTATGAATATGATCACAGGGAAGACCGGGCGCTTTATTTTGACAAGGCGTTCCTGGAAAACCGGCTGACCTGTCTGGAAAATGCATATCAGGAACGGGAAAAGGAAGCACGTGAACATGGCGGACCGGCGGTGCTTGAGGTATTCGGCGAAGCTCCGTTTTCTCCGGAGGCAAAGCAGACTGCGATCCGTTTTACGGAGGCGCAGCAAAAGCTTTCCGTCTACCAGATGTCACGGGCGGGAGAGATCACAAACCGCTTTATTCCCGGTGAGGAGCGCAGCTTTACGATCATTGCCTATCCGATCCCTGAGATCGCGGCAGATCCCGGTGTCGAGATCAGTAATACAGCATATCGGAAGCGGTTCGAAGAGATCTTTGCGGAAACCGTGAAGATCAATACGCTTGATTATAAAACGTATCAGAGAATCCAGCAGTGCATCATTGATGTGCTGGATACGGCAAAAACCGTTGAGATCAAAGGAACAAACGGAAATGAGACAGATCTTTGCGTGAAGGTCCATCCGTTGACAGACCCGGAAAAGCAGACGGCATTTGAAAACTGCGTGGCAGATGTCAATATTCCGGTTGGTGAAGTGTTTACATCACCGGTCTTAGAAGGAACAAACGGCGTATTGCACGTGTCGGAAGTGTTCTTAAACGGCCTTAAGTTCGTGGATCTGAAAATGCAGTTTACGGATGGATTTGTAACATCCTATTCCTGTGGAAACTTTGAAGATCCCAGGGAAGGCGAAAAATACATCAGAGAAAATGTACTGATGCATCACGATACACTGCCGATGGGTGAGTTTGCGATCGGTACGAATACGACAGCATACCGGATGGGCAGAGAATATGGAATCACGCATAAGCTGCCGATCCTGATCGCGGAAAAGACCGGCCCGCATTTTGCGGTGGGCGACACGTGTTATTCGCATGCTGAGGATACCGCGGTTTATAATCCCGACGGAAAAGAGATCATCGCAAGAGATAATACGGTTTCTCTGAAGCGGAAAGAGAATTTGCAGGAGGCATATTTTAATTGCCATACGGACATTACGATTCCGTTTGACGAGCTCGGTTCGATCACTGCAGCAGCCCAGGACGGAACCAGACAGGATGTGATTCGCGACGGAAGGTTTGTGATCCCGGGAACAGAGGAGTTAAATCTTCCCTTGACAGCATCTGAATGACATAAGACAATAAAGGTTACAAGAGTTATAAAGCGAGGTATGAGACATGAAACAGGTCAGTATTGTAATGGGAAGCGACTCCGATATGCCGGTTATGGCGAAAGCGGCGGAAATGCTTGAAAAATTCGGGATCGAATATGAGATGCGGATCATTTCCGCGCATCGTGAGCCGGACATCTTTTTTGAATATGCAAAGACAGCGGAAGAGCGTGGGATCAAGGTGATCATCGCGGGCGCCGGAAAGGCAGCGCATCTGCCGGGTATGTGCGCAGCGCTGTTCCCGATGCCGGTTATTGGCATTCCGATGAAGACATCCGATCTTGGCGGCGTGGATTCTCTTTATTCGATCGTACAGATGCCAAGCGGCGTTCCGGTCGCAACAGTAGCGATCAACGGCGGTGCGAATGCGGGTATTCTTGCAGCTAAGATTCTTGCGGCATCAGATCCGGCACTTTTAGAGAAGGTAAAAGCATATGTCGCAGAGCAAGGTGACAGTGTAGCAAAGAAAGACGATAAGCTTCAGGCAGAAGGGTATCAGGCATTTCTGTAAAGAGAACGGGTGCCGGGGATAGGAACGTCCTGACACAGGATGGCAGACAGGAGGAAACAATGGATTATAAAAATGCTGGTGTAGATATTGAGGCCGGATACCGGTCAGTAGAATTGATGAAGGAACATGTTCAGGCAACGATGCGTCCTGAGGTGCTCTCGGGACTCGGCGGATTCTCCGGAGCGTTTTCCATGGCAGGTTTTCAGAATATGGAAAAGCCGACCCTGCTGTCTGGAACAGACGGTGTAGGTACCAAACTGAAGCTTGCGTTTATCATGGATAAGCATGATACCGTGGGAATCGACTGTGTCGCGATGTGTGTCAATGATGTGGCATGCGCAGGCGGCGAACCGCTGTTTTTCCTGGACTATATCGCATGTGGAAAAAATTTCCCGGAAAAGATCGCAGCGATCGTATCCGGTGTTGCAGAAGGCTGCAAGCAGGCAGGCGCAGCACTGATCGGTGGTGAGACTGCAGAAATGCCGGGATTTTATCCGGAAGATGAGTATGACCTTGCAGGATTTGCGGTAGGAATCGTAGATGAAAAAGATCTGATCAGCGGAAAGGACTTAAAAGCCGGCGATGTTTTGATCGGTATGGCTTCTTCCGGTGTGCATTCCAATGGATTCTCATTGGTCCGCAAGGTGTTCTCCATGGATCGCGAGACCCTGAACACTTATCATGAAGAGCTTGGCACAACGCTTGGAGAAGCGCTCCTTGCACCGACCAAGATCTATGTAAAAGCGCTCCGTGCGATCAAAGAAGCAGGGGTTACAGTAAAAGCATGCAGCCATGTGACCGGCGGTGGTTTCTATGAGAACATCCCGCGTATGATGATCGACGGAAAACGTGCAGTGATCAAAAAGGACAGCTATCCGGTTCCGGCAATCTTTAAGATGCTTGCAAAAGAAGGCAACATCGAAGAAAAAATGATGTACAACACCTACAACATGGGAATCGGTATGGTCGTTGCAGTGGATGCAGCTGATGTCGATGCAGCGATGGAAGCCATCCGCGCAGCAGGCGAGACACCGTATGTGATCGGTGAAGTTGTTGACGGAGAAAAGGGTGTAGACCTGGTTTAGGAGAAACAGCATGTTAAAAATTGCGGTGTTGGTGTCCGGCGGAGGTACAAACCTTCAGGCAATCATCGATAAGATCGCAGACGGAACCATTACAAATACAGAGATCGTTACAGTCATCAGCAATAACGCAGGTGCATATGCGCTGGAGCGGGCAAAAAATGCCGGCATCCCGGCAATGTGTATTTCGCCGAAGGATTACGCAGACAGAGAAGCGTTTCATGAAGCACTGCTGAACGCCGTAGAAGCATCTGGTGCGGAGATGATCGTGTTGGCGGGATATCTGGTTGTGATCCCGGAGGAGATGATCAGACGGTATCGAAACCGGATCATCAATATCCATCCGTCTTTGATCCCGTCATTCTGCGGAACGGGTTATTATGGATTGAAAGTACACGAGGGCGCATTGGCGCGCGGTGTGAAAGTCACAGGCGCAACCTGTCATTTTGTGGATGAAGGGACAGATACAGGCCCGATCATTCTGCAAAAGGCAGTAGATGTACAGCAGGATGACACACCACAGACGTTGCAGCGCAGAGTCATGGAGCAGGCGGAATGGGTCATTTTGCCGCAGGCGATCGATCTGATCGCGAATGGAAAAGTCAGCGTCGTTGATGGGAAGGTACGGATCGGATAAAGGAGAAAAAGCATGAAAATATTGATTATCGGAAGCGGCGGACGTGAGCACGCGATTGCAGCGAGTGTAGCGAAGAGCCCGCGTGTTTCAAAGATTTATTGTGCACCGGGAAACGCCGGAATCGGAACGGTCGCAGAGTGTGTACCGATCGGTGCGATGGAGTTTGAAGCACTTGCAGCTTTCGCTAAGGAGAAAGAGATCGATCTGACGATTGTCGGCATGGATGATCCACTTGTCGGCGGAATCGTGGATGTCTTTGAAGCAGCAGGCCTGAAGGTGTTCGGACCGCGTGCGAATGCAGCGATCCTTGAGGGATCAAAAGCATTTTCAAAGGACCTGATGAAAAAGTATGGTATCCCGACCGCAGCATATGAAACATTCGATGATCCGCAGAAGGCGATCGATTATCTGGAGACGGCAAAGATGCCGATCGTATTAAAGGCAGACGGCCTTGCGCTTGGTAAGGGCGTTCTGATCTGCAATACAAAGGAAGAGGCCATTGCCGGCGTACATGAGATCATGATGGATAAGAAGTTCGGCGATGCCGGCAACCATATGGTCGTAGAGGAATTTATGACAGGAAGAGAAGTCTCTGTACTCTCTTTTGTAGATGGAAAGACGATCCGCATCATGGCATCGGCGCAGGACCATAAGAGGGCAAAAGATGGCGATCAGGGTCTGAATACCGGTGGAATGGGAACGTTTTCTCCGAGCCCGTTCTTCACGGATGAGGTCCGCTCATTCTGCGAAGCACATATTTTCCAGAAGACAGTAGACGCGATGGCGGCTGAGGGACGTCCGTTCCAGGGCGTGATCTTCTTTGGACTGATGCTCACAGAAGACGGTCCGAAGGTGCTTGAATACAATGCACGTTTCGGCGATCCGGAGGCACAGGTT
>CADBRG010000057.1 GCA_902797015.1 uncultured Lachnospiraceae bacterium | reverse complement strand
GTCGACTGATACTCATGTGCCAGCTTGCGTACTTCATCAACCTTTAAAAACCCATGAATGATTCCAACGCGCTCTCCGGAAAGCACGTTTCCCGGAATCAGAAATGCTCTCTGAAAACGGTATGGTCTGAGCGGTTTTTTATCATAAAAATCCTGGAATCTGTCTTTTGCGCTTACAGTAATCCCTTCTGTCAGGTCATTCCCATATTTTACCTGTAATTCCGGATGAACAAAGCGCAAATACTGATAAACGATCTCCTTTAGAAAATACAGTGCGCCTGTCCCGTCTGAAAGTACATGAAACACTTCCAGATTAATCCGGCTTCTGAAATAGGTAACACGGAAAAGATAGCTTCTGTTTTTGGAAGCTTCTATATAAGCACACGGAAAATCGTCTTCTTTTTTAACCCGTGGTGCCGGCTTTCCGTTTTCTTCCAGATAATACCAGTGCATGCCCTGTCGGAGTCTGGAATTAAATGCCGGGAATTTGGGAAGCACCGTATCAAGTGCACGCTGCAATAATTCAGGATTGATCTCCTCTTTCAGCGTTGCCGTCATGCGATAGACATTTGTCATATCTTCACCGGTTATGATCGGATACATCAATGCGGAATTATCAAGTTTTTCCCAGCTGATCTCATCATTGCGATTATAACTTATGGCTTCATTATATGCTTGATAATCCTCGTCTTTGGTCAGATTTTCATTCGGATTCTGCTTCGCAAGATTCTTATCAATATGATACTTCTGTCGCAGATTCTTTTCTTCTTCACGCAGATTTCGTCTTTTACGTCTGATCTGATCACGATTCGCTTTATACTGTTTTTTGAGCTCTTTCGTATTCGACATGATTCCCTTACCCCTGATCATATATCCTTAATTTGATACTATATCATTTTTATAGTTCTTCCTCAAGTCAATACGGGAATACAAAAAGACTGCAGCGCATTTGCACTGCAGTCTCTAAGTCTTTTAAAATTGATCAGTCACGTACCACTACGGAGATGCCGTTCGGAATACATGTTAAGGATGCATCTGCGCCCTTGATCTCTCTTGCCATCTTATAGGCAGTATCAAGATCCGGAGCATATGTAACTTTTAATCCCTCGATCATCTCTTTCTGTGCCGGATCTGCAACAAAGATCACATGATACTTTCTTGCGATACGGGCAAAGATCTGTGAGCACCACTGATCCGGTTGGGTTTCTTCCTGTGGTGTTGCAAGGAACTTCTGATATGCTGTTTCAATATCCGGTTCATCTGCAATAATATGATAGAAGAAATCTCCGCCTGTACCGTCAGTACAGGAACCAAGCATGATGATCACACCGTCATCGTTACAGGTTGCTTCACCTGCAGACATGCCCTTCGGTGACTGATATGCGTTCTGATCCAGTGGATATCCGCCGTTTGTCGTAATAACGATATCAGCGTATGCCGGTTTCACGCATACATAGTCAGAAATGAAGTCACATCCTTTTCTGTGTGCTGTTTCAAATTCACCGGCAAATGCAGCTACAGTCTTCTTGTCTTCGTCAATGACAACATTGACAATATATGCAAGTTTAGACATACGAGCTGCCGCAAGCATATCCTCGTGCATAGGATTGCCATCTAAAATGCCGGTGCGGGAATGCGGATCATCGATAAACTTAGAACAATGATTTCCCATAACGGTAACCGCATCTGCGATACCCGGTAAAATGCTCTTTCTGCCGCCGGAGAAACCAGCGAAGAAATGCGGCTCGATAAAACCTTCTGCGATCAGTAATGAAGCGTCCATGGCAACTTTATCCAGAATACAATCCGGACCGGACGGAAGCTGGCCTACTTTCACGTTTCTGGACGGATCATGTGCATCATGAACAACGATATTGTCCTTGAACTGCTCATATAAATCGTCCCCGAGTTTAGCCTTTAATTCATCCACAGTTGTCTGACGATGGAAACCGGTAGATACCAGAAGGGTAATCTTAATATCCGGATTTCCTTCTTTCAGCTCTTTTACCATATTCGGCAGAATATCTTTACTCGGCACAGGTCTGGTATGATCACTGATGATGATCACACAATCCGGTTTGCCTTTTGCCAGTTCGCAAAGACGCGGGCTGTTGATCGGGTTTTCCATCGCTTCCCGAACAATCTCGATTCCCTCTTTGTCGCTGGCAAGCTGATCGACTTTTGATGTCAATACCGGTGTATCATCCGGTACTTCAAGTGAAAAAGTAGTATCAGCGTAGAAAAATTCTACTGTCTTCATAAATGAATCCTCGCTTTCGCAAATCAACCCTGTTTTTTCTTGAACTCTTCGATCATAAGCGGCAGGATCTTTTTCACATCACCTACGATACCGATGTCAGCAACATCAAAGATCGGAGCTTCTTCGTCTTTATTGATCGCAATGATGTATTTACTGCCTGACATACCGGAAACATGCTGTGTTGCACCGGATACACCACATGCGATGTAAACGCTTGGTGCAACGATCTTACCGGACTGGCCTACCTGATGTGTTCTGTTGATCCAGCCATTTTCAATCGCCGGTCTTGTCGCGCCGACAACGCCGCCAAGTATATCAGCAAGTTCTTTGCAAAGTGCGAAATCTTCTTCAGATCCCATGCCGCGGCCACCGGCAACGATGATGTTTGCATCCTCAAGGTTAACAGCTTCACCTGCTTCAGCAATCGCTTCGAGAATCTTAATACCGATCTCATCTGCATCCGGAGCTGTGATCTCTTTGATCTCCGGAACGCTTTCAGCTGCTTCATAGCTTCCGCTTCGAACACTGATGACAGCTTTTCCGGCGATGCCGATCTTTTCTTGTGCTGTTCCGCCATAAACCGGACGGATTACACAGAAACCATCACCGTCTGCCGCAATGCTGATCGCATCATTGACAGAACCTGCGAGTAAGCGGGCAGCCACACGCGGTGCAACGATCTTTCCTAATGTGGTTGCAGCAAACAGAACGATATCATATCCACCGTCTCTTGCTTCTGCTACAACAGCACTTGTAACGATATCTTCATCGATACAATCAGCCGGTACTGCAGCTGATACTGCTGTAATGTCTGCTCCTAAAGCATTTGCAGCCGTTAACACTTCAAGGCTGGTGCCGATAGGAGAGCCGTCTTTTTTCTCAATATAAACTAACGCTTTCATACTATCCCCTCCTCTAAAGCACCTTATCCGCTGCAAGGATTTCAAACATCTTTGCTACTGCATCTGCAGGCTCTTCTTCCTGAATCTTTACGCCGGCCTCACGTTTCGGCGGCTCCTGATATCCAAGATATTTAACCAGTGCAACCTTATCGCCATCTTCTAAAGCCAGATCAACCGCTGCGAGTACCGGAACTTCCTTTTTACGTGCAGCCATCTTGTCTTTGATCTTCGGATAGCGAGGATCATAATCCGGTTTTGAGATCGTCATAACTGCCGGAAGCGGTGCGTCAACCCAGTTATATCCTGAGTCAAGCTCTTTCTTTGCCTGGATGGCGCCATCGTTTTCCTGAACGATTTCAACAACATTGGTTACAAACGGACGAGCTGCCTTTTCTGCAAGATATTCAGCAACTTCACCACCGATATAATCTGTAGACTCACGTCCGCAAAGAACCAGATCAAACGGAGCACCATTGTCTGCTTCGATTTTTTTGATTGCAGCAGCTAAAAGATTTGCTGTAACAAATGCATCAGCATCTTCAAATCCTGCATCATCAACGCGATATGCTTTTTCAGCACCTACTGCAAGTGCACTTTTCAGGCAGGTCTCGTTTTCGGCAGGTCCGAGGGACAGTATGCTGACTGTCCCCCCGTTTGCCTCAATGTACCGTACTGCTAATTCCTGTGCGTATGTATCAAAAGCATTACCCTGCGGCTCTGCCTTTGAAAGATCCGGCTGGCCATCTGCGCCAAGTTTGATTTCAATTGAATCATCCGGAACCTGTTTCATACAAACCAGTATTTCCATATTATCTCCTCCTAATTACAGAGTGTAGCAAACTTTACCCGGATTCAGGATCATGTTCGGATCAAATACTTTCTTGATGCCTTCCATGATTGCCATGTTGGTATCACCTACGGACTCCTGCAGGTATTTTACTTTACCGGAACCGATACCATGCTCACCTGATACCAGACCACCGCATGCAACTGCTTCTGCATACAGTTTTGTGAAGTAATTGTCTACGCGGCGTTTGAACTCATCTTCTTCCAGATCATTGCTGCACTGATAGATATGAAGGTTACCATCACCGGCATGTCCGAAGCTCTTGATCGTCAGACCACATTCCTCACCACAAGCGTTTGCAAAGGTCAGGAACTTAGCGATCTGGTTAACCGGTACGACAACGTCGCACTCGTCAAGCAGCTTGGTCTCTGC
>CADBRG010000056.1 GCA_902797015.1 uncultured Lachnospiraceae bacterium | reverse complement strand
TACTTCTAACCACGAAAATCCCTCCAAATTCAGACAATAACTCATAATCCGATTCATTATAGACGCTTTTTTATCACAAGTCAAGAAAAGGGGTCAGGCAAATACCTGACCCCTTGTGTTTATTTAGGTTGCTGGATAAATTCGATGAGTACTCCGTTGCAGTCGCGTACGAACATGACTGCGTCATCTCCCATACGGACTTCGTGTGCGATGTCAACGCCGTTTGCTACAAAGCCTTCTTTTAAGGCATCCATATCATCGGTAGCAAATGCAACATGCTTGGTTCCTACCGTCTGCAGATCGGTGTTTGGCATCAGTCTGTCTTCCGGCATTTTCTTCGGCTCATCATATTCGAAGAATTCGATCTGATATCCGTCCTTTTCAACAAAAACGATTTTTGCCTTCAGAGGCGGAACATAACCGTCATCTTTCACCACTTCAAAGCCGAGATTCTTGCGATACCACTCAATGGACTCCTCCATATTGTAAACGCTGATTCCGGTATGAAGCACTTTTGTAATATTAGAAGTCATGATACTCCCTCCATGATCTGTATTTAATCTTCCATCCAGTTGATCACGCCGCCTGTCAGAGATCCGTCGATGTTCGGATATACATAGTTTGCATATGCATCAGAAATCTCTGTGTACTTGAACTCATGGCTGATAAGCGGTGTGATATCAAGCTTACCATATTTGATCAGGTTCAGGAAGACACGGATGTCTTCATCACTGGTCCAGCAGTCAGAGCTGCCATAGCGAGCCAGATCACGATGCATTACCGGCGGCCAGATGCCATCGATAAACAGGTCTGCTCTTCTTAATTTGAACGGCTTGGAGTTAACATAGGTACCGATCAGGCTCGCACCTTTCTGCATGATCGGATCGTCGATCGGCGGCATTGCCTCACCATGAACCTGTGAGATCATCACCAGACGTCCTCTCTCACCGATCAGCTCGGCCGCCTGCATCAGCGGGCCTCTTGCGCCGGTTGCTTCAAAGATGACTGGCAGACCGCCGCCAAGCTTTGCAACTTCATTTGCCAGTCCGTCCGGATCGGTCTTGGAGTTGATCGCAACATCAACGCCCATTTTCTTAGCTGCTTCCAGACGATCGTCGTCAAGATCTGTTACGATGACCGGCATTGCGCCTGCGATTCTTGCACACTGTGCCGTAATCGCGCCGACAAATCCCTGACCGAGTACTGCGCACGGCTCACCCATCTGCAGACCGGAGCGGCGAAGCGCATACATTCCTGTATGGCCCAGGTTCCAGAATGCTGCCTGCTTAAGATCAACCCCTTCCGGACAGATTGTGCAGTTCATCTCATCCATGATCAGATACTGCGCATGCTCACCTGTAGTTACAATATGATCTCCGACCTTCAGCTCATATACTTCCGGTCCGACTTCGATGACCTCAGCCACCATAGCATAACCAATGCTTGTCGGAAGGGGAACGATGTGCTCTCCTAAAAGACCATTCTCTGTTCCCGGGCTCATTGCGGAATATTTTGCCTTTAACAGAACCTGACCCGGCCCCGGCGCCGGAAGCTCTTTTTCAACCAATGCGACTGTGCCGCCTTTTTGTGCCTGTGCATATAATGTTTTCATAATGATATTCTCCTGTTCTGCTTATTCAATTATTCAGCCTGTGCTGCCTGTGCCTCTTCAATGCCTTTCTTCGCATCTTTTCCAAGTCCACGGTCAAGGTAGTTTGCATCTTTCATCTTCAGCATAGAGCAGGTTGCTACAATACCGATGATGATAACAACGATCAGGATACCGAATGCCAGATTGGATTTTCCTGCGCTGATCAATGTGATCATCATCATTGCTGCGAAGGAATACGGGATCAGCTGGATTGCCATGATGATACGGTTTGCTGACTGATACTCACGACGTCCGTATGCAAAGGATGTGATACACGGATGCAGTGTCGGTACACCACCTGTCATGCAAGCTACACCAAATCCCCAAACGACCATCAGCGGTACGCTGCCGCCCATCGGCTGGAACATCAGTGCCAGTACCGGGATGAGCTCTGTCAGGCCAAGGATGATGGAAGCCTTTACGGAACCGAATTTATCATCCAGGAAACCGAATACGAAGGACATCGGGATACCTAAGATCGCGCCGATTGCCAGGAAGGTAACTGCTTTCAACCATACTTCCAGACCGCCCAGTGCCATGTAACGAACTGCCATGGAACCCATGCAGGCTGCGATCGTGAACTGGAATGCACCAAAGGAGATGATCAGCTGCCAAGCTTTCTTCTGCTTTAATACGTCTGCTACGGTCAGTTTTACTTCATCATTTGCTTCAGACAGCGGCTTGTGGTCTGCGCCATCCGGGAACAGTCCTGCTTCTTCCGGCGTGTCCTTAATACCAACTGCTACAACGATGCAGATGATTACGATAATGACTGCGATCAAAACGTAGAACGGACGGTAGTCGCCACCCAGGCTCTTTGCGATGAAGTTTGTCATCACTGCGGTACCGATTACGGAGAACAGCGGAGATCCCATTGTTACGATACCCATGATCATTCCACGGTAACGGATGAACCAGTTTGCTACCAGCTGGAAACCAGCCATCTGCAGGATCATGCATCCGCAACGTACGATAAACATTGATACAGCATAGATTGCGTAGTTACCGGAAGCTGCGCCGCCGTTGCAGTCAAGACCGTTTGCAGCTGCGATACCAAGTGTACCGATCGCTGTGATGATCAGAACGATGATCAGCGGTTTCTTTACGCCAAACTTAATGAACAAGCTTCCGTATACAAATGTCAGGATGATACATACGAAGTTACCGATCGTCATCGGGAGCTGTGTCTGCGCCGGTGTCCAGCCGCCGTTATCCGGTGTGACGAATGCCTGAATGATATTGATCTGGTCACTCTGCAGTCCGGAATAAACGAACATGAAGATGACACCCAGCACACAGAGCAGAATCGCTCTTCCTAAAAACTTTCCGTTCTTTGCCATTTTTCATTTCCCCCTTTTATTTTGTGGAATCATGTGTTGTTCGGGTACAACTCTTTTTGCTGTACTCATTATGGCATAAGAGACATCCTAAAAATACACGCCTAATTGTCAAAAAGGGGAAGTTTTTTGTCATATGATATATGACAAAAAACCTCCCTTTTCCGGCAGCTATTCCTGATTCAACATTTTCTTTTTATACTTCGTCGGGCTCAGACCATATCGCTGCTTAAACGCATCGACAAACGTCCGGACATTCTGGTATCCGCAGCGCTCGCTGATCTCATACAGTCCGTAGTCAGCGTTCAATAACAGATTGACTGCATGCTCCATCCGGATTCCGGTCAGATAGGCTTTATAATTCTGCCCGGTCTCATTTTTGAACATATGGCTGAAATAATTTGTACTGACACACGCCACCTCTGACAGTTCTTTAATCGAAAGATCCCGCATAAAGTTTTCCTGCATATAGGTCTTAACCTGCTCGATTGCCACTTTCCCGCTGTGTCTGGTGTTCTGGTATACCTTGGGGATCAGCCGGTGAAAATACTCCATCAGATCGCGCTTGACATCCGATGCGATCATCGCCTGCAAAAGATGCTGCTGCAGCGCATCATGCATCGCAAAATAATCCTCCTCCACCAGCTTATACCGGCGCAGTCTCGAATTGATCTCACCAATATAGTTCATCGACCGCATGATCACGGCCTGCCAGTTCCCGTAATGCATTTTACAGATGTCATCAATGGACTTCTCAAAGGTTTCAAACACATCCGGATCCTTTGTCAGAATCTTCCGAAACACTGCATCCAGATTTTTTTCGTAAATCTCCGGTGATATTTTTTTGATCTTCGGCACATGCTCATACCATCCGATCACAGAAATCTGATTGAAGAAATAGAGCTCGTAGCAATATTTCGCATCACGATACGTCATCAGAAGCTGTTCTTTTGTATAGGCATAGGACCCGAGACCTGCACAAAGCTTTGTCTCATAAGTAGATTCCAGCTCCTGCAAAAGCGGCAAAATATGTTCATCCAGAAATGTTTTTTCCTCTCCCTGATGGAACACACCCATCATGCGGATCCGGTGCGCGGTCCGCCGCACCTCAAATCCGATGTTTTTCTCCCTGAAATACGTCAGGATCCGGCTGTATAGTGCGAGGGTCAGGATCGTAAACTTTTGATAATTCACCTTTGACAGTTCTGCGGATACCTCGGGGCGCAGTCCGATACAGATCCCGACACCGAAAAATAAAGAAAAATCGATGTTACAGGTGTCGAGGATTTTTCCGGTGTAATCATCCTCTGAATCCGGAATCTGCAGTGCGCCGGCCTGATAGCTATCCTCCCGGAAATCCCGCACAACCGGCAAGACCGTCTCCATCGTCTGCCGGCTCATAGAATGCTCCACAGCCAGCCGGAGTGCTGCCTGCAGATCTTCATTTGCAACCGGCTTTTTCAGATAATCCAGGACCTCACAGCGGATTGCGCGCTTCATCGATTCGTAATCACTCCGGTCACTTGTCACGATAAACTGCACATAATGCCGGAACGGGTGGTAATGCTCCACAATATCCAATCCCGTATACGTCGTTCCCTCTTCGATCCAGTCAACGGAACCGCTCACATCCGTATCCAGTATAACAAGGTCGGGATGCAGGCTTTTGATCTGCTCAATAAGCACTGCTCCTGTCTCCGCCGTTCCGATCACATCGATGCCTTCCGCACGGTAATCGGTAAGATTTCTTAAATGCTCTAATGCTTTTGGATCGCTGTCTGCAAGAATTGCCCGTAACATAAGCCTCTCCTTCTTCCAATCGTCCATTATTGTCTTCTCAAATCAGAGTTATCATATCATATTTCCTCCATCAAAACACAAAAAACTGCCGTCTTACGACAGCAGTTTTTTGCTATATACCTGGTAAAGGGTAGGTTGTATCAATCTTTATTTGATCACGATAGAAACGCTCATTTCCTTAGCACCATCTGCCGGAGCGAGCACGTGCTCATAAACTGCCAACTCGCCGCCTTCGGTGTTGACACTGATCTCGCCGCCTTCTGCCGAGAAGGATACGATCTCTACGCCGTCAGCCGGGATCAGCTTGAAGTACAGCTTACCATCGATATAGTTCTGACGCTTCAGGGAAACAGCCTTGGAGTTGAACTCGCCTGCTTCATTTGCGCAGATGAAGGTGTATGCTACGTTGCCATAGGTCTGACCTGCGTCAGCGATACCATTGTCAACAACCTCTACTTCTGTAGAATCCACAACGATCGTTACATTGCCGTTTGTGTAGGTACCGTCTTCATATGCTTTTCCTGCAACGGTCAGCGCTTTTGTTGTAATGGTCACTGCTGCATCCGCTGTGATATCTTCCATTGCGTCTGCGCACAGAGACTGTACATAACCGTCTGCAGTTACATTCCATTTTGCATTCTTTAATGTAACATTGATCGGGTTGTTTAAGATCGGAGCGGTCTTATGATTATAGCGTCCAATGATCAGACAGTCGCCTTCCTGTCCGCCTTTTTCTGCCGCGTAGTTGCAGTGATCGTATTCTTTGGATCCGAGGAATGCGTTCAGGACTGTTCCGTTCGGTACCACATTGCCTTCCAGATCTACATGGTTTGCCTGGGTCGCAGAGATCGTACCGGTCAGTGCTGCATTCTCAACGGTTACATTCAGCGTCTGTTTGTAGTTGTAGATGCAGTTGAAAATATCACCTTTGTATTCGCCGTTTTTGAAGGTTGCGTTGCAGTCAGCCACTTCACTCATGGTTGCCTCAGCGTCTTCCGCATGATCGTTGATCGTATAGGTTGTGATACCCGGGTTGCCTGCATCATCGGACTCTACCAGCTCAACCAGGATACCGTCTTTGGTACGGGTGGATGTACCAGAGAAGTTCACCTTGCAGTTATCTACGATGATGTTTGAGAAACCGGTATTTGCCGCGCCGGATTTGATCTGATCCAGAGCGTCTACGGTGTCGATCGTCGTGTTGGTCAGTTCAAACGTACCACCACCGGTCTGCTGTGTCATAAATGCGACATGTCCTGCTTTCAGATAGCAGTCTTTGTATTCGGAACCGGTACGACCGGAGCCCATGATCTGGATGTAGTCCGGAGAATAGAACTCGCAGTTCTCATAGCGGTTATGAACGCCGGAGTCTGCATAGGTGACGTAGCCGGATCCGCCGACTGTAAAGCCGTATGTTACACCGTTGATCTCTTTGGTTGCAGTATATTCTTTTCCTTCCTGTGCGACTTCCATCGTACCGATACCGGAAAGGGTATTCTTTACATCCAGGCAGTAGGTTCCGCAGATATCATATGCAGTACCGGAATCGCAGGAAAGTGTACCCCAGCCTGTGGAAACGACAACGCAGTTGTCAAAACGTCCCTGACCGTCTGCCATAACATTCAGTGAACGAACCGTTCCCTCCATACCGAGTGCAAACGGTACGCGCTTCATCATACCAGGAGTCAGGTTTGTGAACTCTTCATAGGTATCCGGTGTCTCTTTGGTATAGATGACACTGTCTTTTACATTTGCAATGGATGTATTATCTACATACAGACCGCAGCGGATCGCACCTTCGGTTTCAATGTAGCTGTTTGTGATATCAAGCTCTGACTTGTTGTCTGCCATGATGGAAGCGCCCCATCCTGCCAGGTCGTCACCGCCGTCTCCGTAAGCTGTGAACTTAGAATCTTTGATCTCATATTTGGTACCATTGTCGATCAGGATACCGTTAAAATGTGCGCCGTCTGCAGCCAGTGTAATGCCCTCTGCCTTTTTATTGTCATAGGAGCCTCCGACGATCACTTCTTTAACAGAACCGTCTTCTACGATCTCTCCGTCTTTGATCAGCAGTGCCTGACGGAAATAATAGGTTGCTTTCTCTTCTTCTTTTGCGCCGATCCACGGAGCTGCCTTCGGACCACCGATGTTGTAAACTTTTACTGCCTTGATCAGATAGGCATCGTTTACATCGTATTTCTTTCCTGCAACCAGATTCTTCTGTGCGCCGTCAACAACGAGTACCAGGGTCTCTCCTTCTCCTGCTGTCACGGTCTCTTCTGCGCCGTCAACTGCAACGACTGCTGCTTTAACGGTCGATGCGATCGCTGTTGTTGTATAATCATTTTCTACTTCTGTTTTGATAATCTCAAGCACCTTGCTCATTTCGTTATTCTCCTTTACCATATTCCTGTTTGTGACCACAGATTGCATTTCATTTCTCTTATGCTGTGATTATCACACATTCTTCGGCACAAAAATACACGCTTTTTTGTGAATAACCGGAAGAAATCTTAGGGCATTGACATCCCTTGTCGTGAGTGCTATTTTTTGCTATGGCACTTTTTCAAAAACTTCAGCTGTTTTGCTGATTTGGAGACTTATATGTTACGACCACTGATCTACCTGGCGATCATCATTCTGGCGGCGCTGCTCAAACGCGGCGGGCTGTTCGGACCGAATGATCATCGCGTATTAAGCAAAATATTTACCAATGTCACGCTGCCTCTGACAGCGATCCACGCTTTCGTCGGCTTTACACC
>CADBRG010000055.1 GCA_902797015.1 uncultured Lachnospiraceae bacterium | reverse complement strand
CGATCCGGTATGGTCTGTCGGCGATCAAGAGTGTCGGACGCCCGGTGATCGAGACGATCGTTGCGGAACGTGAACAACGCGGACCGTTTGGCTCAATGCAGGATTTTGCGGAACGTCTTGCCGGAAAAGAAGTCAATAAGCGTGTCTTTGAGAGCTTTATCAAGGCAGGAGCGTTTGACAGTCTTTCTGATAACAGAAGACAGCTGTTGCAGGCATATCCGCAGATCGTGGATGCGGCCGGCAAGGAACGTAAGAACGCCATGAGCGGACAGATGTCATTATTTGATCTGGTCGGCGAAGAAGAAAAAGAACAGTTCCGCATACAGCTTCCTGAGGTGTCAGATTTTTCTGAGAGCGAGCGTCTTTCGATGGAAAAAGAGGTGCTCGGCATTTACGTCAGCGGACACCCGCTGCGCAGTGATGAGGCACTGATGAAGCAGGTGACGACGAGACAGACCTCGGATTTCCTGCTGGAGGATTCCGATACAGATAATATGGCAGGGATCCTGGTACAGGATGGCGAGCGTGCCGTGATCGGCGGCCTGGTCGAAGGAAAAACGATCAAATATACCAGACAGAACCAGGCAATGGCATTCGTGATGATCGAGGATCTGGTCGGAACGGTAGAAGTGATCGTCTTCCCGCGTGATTTTGAAAAATACGCAAATGTCCTTGAAGAAGACAGCAAGGTTTTTATTGCCGGCCGGGTATCGGTAGAAGAAGGCAAGAATGCAAAGCTGATCTGTGAGAAGGTGGTTCCGTTTTCTGAGGGGACAAAGGAAGTATGGATTAGGTTCCGTGATATGTCGGAATATGAGCAGAATAAAGAACAGTTGACAAAACTGCTTAACCTTTCGCAAGGAAAGGATGAAGTGATCCTTTATCTTGGGGCGGAGCGCGCAGTGAAGCGTCTCGGACCTGCATATGGCATCCGGGCGGATGGTTTGTTGGAAGACTTAAAACAGGCATTTGGATCGGACAACATACAGGTGAAAGGCAAAAAGCTGGTGATTTAACATTTCGTTTTGACAGGAGGTGGCAAAAATGTCAGATGAAATCAGAACAATAGGAGTTTTAACAAGCGGTGGTGATGCACCGGGAATGAACGCAGCAATCCGTGCGGTGGTTCGTCAGTCAATCGCGCATGGCAAACGTGTTATGGGAATCCGCAGAGGCTACAAAGGCATGATCGAGGGAGAATTTGTAGCGATGGATGCGCATTCTGTTTCGGATATCATCCAGTGCGGAGGCACGATCCTGCAGACAGCCCGCTGTAAGGAATTCATGACAGAAGAAGGACAGAAAAAGGCTGCGATGATGTGCCGTGAGAATGGTGTAGACGGTGTGGTCGTGATCGGTGGAGATGGTTCCTACCGTGGCGCACAGGCGCTGGCAAACTGTGGGATCAAAACGATCGGTGTTCCGGGAACGATCGATCTTGACATTGCATGTACGGATTATACGATCGGATTTGATACAGCCGTTAATACAGCGATGCAGGCGATCGACAGGATCCGGGATACCTCTTCCTCACATCAGCGCTGCAGCATCATAGAGGTTATGGGACGGCATGCAGGGTATATCGCGCTTTCCTGCGGCCTGGCTAACGGTGCAGAGCAGATCATGATTCCGGAAAAATATGATTATGACGAGGATCGGATCATTCGGGATATCATATATCGTCGCAGCATGGGGAAAAAGCATTACATCATCATCAATACCGAAGGGATCGGAAATACAGATAAACTCGCGAAGCGGATTGAAGAAGAGACCGGGATGGAAGCGAGAACAACGATTCTTGGCTATATGCAGCGCGGCGGCAGCCCGACGGCAAGAGATCGCGTCTATGCGACGATCATGGGCGCAAAGGCAGTCGATCTGCTTTGCGAAGGAAAAAGCAACCGCGTCGTAGCTTTTAAGAATGGTGCGTATGTTGATTATGACATTGACGAAGCACTGGCGATGCAGAAGACGATTTCAGAATATGGCTACAGGGTCTGCCGGAATATGTCCAAGGGATATGGCGATCCGATCGAAGAAGTATGAAAACAGAGATCATTACAAGCACTTCGAACCGTCAGGTAAAAAGCCTGACGCAGCTGATGAAAAAAGCGAAATTAAGACGGGAACAGGGTGTATTTGTAACAGAAGGCCTGCGGATCTTTCGCGAGATTCCAAAACCGCTGATCCGCGAGGTATATGTCACAGACCGGTTCCTTTCTGCGCATGGAAGCGAACTCGGAGATCTGGCGTATACCGTACTTTCGGAAGAGGTGTTTTCGAAAGTCGCAGATACCAAGACGCCGCAGGGGATTCTTTGTGTCGTAAAACGGATTGCTTCCAATATAGAAGACATTTTCCGGGAGAACGGAACCTGGCTTTTGCTTGAGGATATTCAGGACCCCGGCAACCTCGGGACGATCATAAGAACGGCGGAGGGCGCCGGAGTTGCAGGCGTTATGATGTCTTCCGGCTGTGTGGATATCTTCTCGCCCAAAGTGGTACGCTCGACGATGGGGAGCATTTTCCGGGTGCCGTTTGTGACGGGCTGTGACTTGCAGGAAACGGTGCGGTTTTTAAAAGAAAAGAAAGTGACAGTTTATGCTGCCGGGATACGGGATGCGCTTGTGTATGATGAGGCGGATTACCGTGATGGTGCAGCGTTTCTGATCGGCAATGAAGGAAACGGATTAAGCGATGCGATGCTGCGCTTGGCAGACAGACAGGTCAAGATTCCGATGCAGGGGCAGCTTGAGTCGCTGAATGCCGCGATGGCGGCCGGAATTCTTATGTATGAGGCGGATCGTCAGAAGAGAGCAGGAGGCAGACATGTTTCGGATCTGGGCACGTGAATTTCAGAATAACAAAATGCTCCGTGACATGGTGGTGACTGTTCCGGGGGATGATACCCGTACACATAAAGTGTTCGCAGCACTCAGTGAGATCTGCGATGCATTTGATCTGGGCAATCCGATCTGGCTTGATGCAAATGTGGAAGAGTTCAGACGGCAGTCCAAGACAAGATTTTATTCCGACAGTTTTATTGAACAGATTGCATTTGATTACCTGGAAATCTGGATTATTGAAGAGGATTGAACATGGCAAACAATCAACGCATTGGTGCGATTCCGATGCTGGAAAACGTTGCAACCTGGCAGAACCTGATGTTTTTATATGAATCAGCGATTAAGGAAGTGCGGACGAAGCTGGAAATCTTAAGTGAGGAGTTCCAGAATAATTACCGCTATAATCCGATCGAATATGTGAAGTCACGCATCAAGAAACCGGATGCCATCGTGAAGAAAATGCGCCGGAATGACTATGAAATCACGATGGAAAATATGGTCGAGAAGGTCAATGATGTTGCAGGCGTCAGGATCGTGTGCGATTTTACATCAGATATTTACCGACTGGTCAATATGATCCGGAATCTGAAAGAGTTTGAAGTGATCCGGGAAAAGGACTATATTGCCAATCCGAAGGACAGCGGATATCGCAGTTACCATCTGATCGTGAAGGTTCCCGTATATACGACAACGGAAGTGGTCAAGACAAAGGTCGAGATTCAGATCCGTACGATCGCGATGGACTTCTGGGCGACACTGGAGCATAAGATCTATTATAAATTTGAGGGAAATGCGCCGGACTATATCAGCAAGGATCTTCGGACCTGTGCAAATATCGTCGCGCAGCTCGATGATAAGATGCTCTCGTTAAATGATGAAGTTATGAAGGTCTCTGACGGACTTGACAATTCAGTTACAGAAGACTAATCTGTATTGCAATGGTTTTGAATTGCACTGGAGGTATTTAAAAATGACAAAAATTGATATTATATCCGGCTTTTTGGGAGCCGGCAAAACTACACTGATCAAGAAATTACTGGAAGAAGTTTTTCAGGATGAGAAAGTCGTTCTGGTGGAAAACGAGTATGGAGAGGTTGGCATTGATGGCGGCTTTTTAAAGGATGCCGGTATCGAGATCAAAGAGCTGAATTCCGGATGTATCTGCTGTACTCTGGTAGGCGATTTCTCCAGAAGTTTAAGAGATGTTATGGAGCGCTTCGCACCGGACCGCATTCTGATCGAGCCGTCAGGTGTCGGTAAGCTTTCTGATGTCATGACATCTGTAAAGGAAATGGAAGAAAACTTCGATGTGAAGCTGAATGCGCTGGTGACTGTTGTAAATGCGAAGAAGGCAGTGAAACAGCTGCGTGCGTTTGGTGAATTTTTCGGAAACCAGATCGAGAATGCGACAACGATCGTATTAAGTCGTACACAGGAAATGGAGCAGGAGCCGCTTGACGCATGCGTGGCTGAGATCAGAGAACGGAACCCGAAGGCTGCGATCGTGACAACACCGTGGGATCAGATTTCCGCACAGCAGATGTTGGATGTCGTAGAAAGCCAGCGTTCCTTTATGGATGAGATGATGGCAGAGTTTGAAGCAGAACATCATCACCATGACCACGATCATGACCACGAGCATGAGCATCATCACGACCATGACCATGATCACGAGCATGAGCATCATCACGACCATGACCATGATCACGAGCATGAGCATCATCATGACCATGACCACGAGCATGAGCATCATCATGACCACGACCATGAGCATGAACATCATCACGACCATGATCATGAAGGACATCATCATGCGGACGAGATCTTTACAAGCTGGGGAATCGAGACGCCGCATAAATATACCAAAGAAGGTATTGAAGAGATCTTAAAGACCTTTATCGATTCAGAGGAGTATGGTGAAGTTCTTCGCGCAAAGGGTATGGTTCCGGCAGAAGACGGTACGTGGATCTACTTTGATATGGTTCCTGGTGACTACGAGATCCGTGAGGGCGCACCGGAATATACCGGCAGACTCTGCGTGATCGGTACAGAGCTTGACGAAGCAGGTCTGGCAAAATTATTTAACGTATAAGGAGAAGCGCAATGGATGTACCGGTATATCTGTTCACCGGTTTTATGGACAGCGGAAAAACAACACTGCTCAAAAGCTCGTTGCTCGATGAGGATTTTGCGCAGGGAAATAACCTTGTGATCGTCTGCGAGGAAGGCGATGAGGAATATGAGCAGGAAGAGTTCCTGAAATATAAGGTCAATGTTGTTGTGCTGCAGCTGGATGATGAATCGGAGCTGACAGAATCATTTCTGGAGGACTGTGCAAAACAGTACCGGCCGGATCAGGTGTTTATTGAATACAACGGAACATGGCAGGCGGCAACGATCCTCGACTTAAAGCTTCCGGCCGGATGGGAACTGATCCAACAGCTGACGACAGTGGATGCAAACACCTATGAAATGTACCTGACCAATATGCGTACGATGATGATGGAGCAGGTGTTCAATTCAGATGTGGTCATTTTCAATCGCTGCACGGAAGAAACGCCGAAGGCAAAGTTCAGACGTTCCGTCAAGGCCCGCAATCCGAAAGCACAGTGTGTCTTTGAGCGGGAAGACGGATCAATCGATGACACCTTAATGGAGGAGCGTCCCTACGATCTGACACAGGATGTCATCAAGATCACGGATGCAGACTTCGGACTGTTCTATCTGGATGTACAGGAGAGCCAGGAAGTCTATGACGGCAAGACTGTCAGATTTCTCGGCCTGGTTTACCGGCCGGAAGAGCGGTTCGGGAAAAAACCTGTGTTTGTGTGCGGCAGATTTGCAATGACATGCTGTGTAGAGGATATTCAATATATCGGCTTCAAATGCAAGTATGATAAGGGCGCAGAGCTGGGGCATCGCTCCTGGGTCTGGATCACGGCAAAGATTCGCTACGAGTTCGCAAAGGAGTACCGCGGCAAGGGACCGGTTCTCTATGCGGAAAAAGTGGAAAGTGCACAAAAACCGGACGAGGAACTTGTCTATTTCAACTAAATTTTAAAAGAGTAAAAAGCATGCAGTTTAAAGGGCGAATGTTGGAAACCCGACGAACTGCATGCTTTTTGTTTAATTTGTATAAAATGGATGAATAAAACTGTATACAAATCACAAAGAAATCCGATTCTCGTGCGATTTTTACAGAAAAATGCGTGGAAAATATAAAAAAATAGAAAAAATTCAGCAGTTACCAATTGGTACCTGACTAACAAGATTGTATGTATTGCATAAAACAGGCTTCTGATTTATACTATCAAAGGATGGTCGAAAGACCTACAGACACTATTAATATACAGGTTAAGGAGGAATGGTAACATGGTACCAGTAAGAAAAGAATTCGTTAACAACATGTTCTCAGTTGAAGGCAAAGTTGCTCTGGTAACAGGTGCTACAGGTGCACTTGGTAAAGTTATGGCTAAGGCTTATGGCTATGCAGGAGCAAAGGTTGTTATGACCGGCCGTAATGATAAAAAGCTGGCAGCTCTGGAAGAAGAGTTCAAGGCAGAAGGTATTGACTGCTGCTACATCGTAGCTGATCCGTCTGATGAAGAAGCTGTTAAGGCTCTGATCGCAGGCGCAGTTGAGAAATATGGCGAGATCAACATCCTTGCTATCGCTCATGGTTTCAACAAACCGCAGAACATCCTTGAGCAGTCTGTAGCAGATTGGCAGTACATCATCGATGCAGATATGAAGTCTGTATACGTTGTACTGAAATATGTTGCTGAGCAGATGGTTAAACAGCTCAACGGTGCTGAGAAAGTTGCTTCCGGACAGGGTGGTAAGATCGTCGTTGTTACATCCCAGAGATCCAAACGTGGTATGGCTGGTTACACAGGCTACTGCGCATCCAAGGGTGGTGCTGACATGATGATCGCTTCCATGGCTTGCGATCTGTCCGCTAAATATGGTATCAACATCAACGCAATCTGCCCGACTGTATTCCGCAGCGAGCTGACAGAGTGGATGTTCGATGAGACTTCTGAAGTATACAAGAACTTCATGAAGCGTGAGCCGATCGGTCGTCTGGCTGAGCCGGAAGATTTCGTTGGCTACACACTGTTCCTTTCCTCTGATGCTTCTAACTTCATCACTGGCGCAGCTTGTGACTGCTCAGGTGGATACCTCGTTTGCTAATTAGCATTTCAGTAAAGAAGCGAAGATAAAAGGAGATAACATGAAAGACTTAAAACATTTTGTAGTCTGCGGTGGCGGTATGATGGGATGTGCGATCGCACAGGTTTTCTGCAGAATTGAAGATGCAGAGGTTACCATCTGGAACCATCGTCAGAAAGATATCGCAAGCATGATGCGCCAGAACATGAAAGAGCTGGTTGCACATGGTGTAATGACAGAAGCTGAAGTAGACGCGATCGTTGAGAGAGTTGTTCTGGTAACAGACTTAAACGATGACCGCATTAAGAGAGCAGACCTCGTGATCGAGTGCGTTCCGGAAGTTATGGAAACAAAGCAGAACCTGTTCCGTGATCTGGAAGCAATCACATCTGATGACTGCATCTACTGCACAAACACTTCTGTTATGAGCCCGACAGAGATCGCTGAGAAGTGCGAGCACAAAGAGAGAATCGTTGGTACACACTTCTGGAATCCGGGTCACCTGATTCCGTTGGTAGAGGTTGTTAAGACCAAAGATACTTCTGAAGAAGTAATGCAGGCTACTATGGATATCCTGGCTAAGGCTGACAAGAAGCCGATCTACTGCAAGAAGGATGTTCCGGGATTCGTAGCAAACCGTATGCAGCATGCTCTGTGGCGTGAAGCGATCGATATCGTTAACCAGGGAATCGCTGATCCGGAGACAGTAGATGACGCTGTTAAATACAGCTTCGGCCTGCGTCTTCCGCAGCTTGGCCCGATCGAGAACTCCGATATGGTTAGCACAACCCTGACATACAACATTCACAGCTATGTACTGAAGTATCTGGCTGACAACCATGAGCCGTCACCGATCCTCGTTAAGATGAAAGAAGAAGGCAAAGAAGGCTTCAAGTCAGGCGAAGGCTTCATGAAATGGGATGATGAGAAAATCCAGGCTTCCAAGGACGGCCTGAATGAATACCTCATCAAGATGATCTACGGCAAATAAGTCGTAAACAAAGGTACCTATTACCGGTTGGCAGTGGGGAGCTGCCTTCCGGTAATGAAAATAAAAAACATTAATATTATGGAGGAAATGGTATTATGGGAAAAATGGTTTATGTTGATCTGACACATCCGTTCGGCGCAGAGATTCCGCGTTGGCCGTACTTCGACAAACCGGTTATCGACAGCAAACATTCTATGGCTAAGGGCGGCGTTCTTACACAGTATGTAGGCTGCACAATGCATACAGGTACACACTGCGATGCTCCGCGTCACGTAATGGAAGTTGAGTTCGACGGAAGAAGAGCACGTTATACACATGAAATGCCGATCGACGCTTACACAGGCGAAGCTGTAGCTCTGGATATCCAGTGCGGTCGTTGGGAGCTGATCACAGGCGAGCATCTGGATGACGCTTGCCGTCGTATGGGCATTGATCCGGATCCGGCTAAGGGCGAACTGGAAGGCAAAGTTGTATGTCTGGTAACAGGTATGCACAGACTGTTCGATGATACAAAAGAGTATTATCATTACAGCTGCGGTACCGGCCGTGAAGCTGGTGAGTGGTTCGTAGATCACAAAGTTAAATGCGTAGCTATGGATATGCAGGCTCTGGATCATCCGCTTCACACCGCTATGGGTAACAACGGTATGACAAGAATGAACCTTCTTGGTGCATCAGGCAACCCGATCACCGAAGAGTACAAAGCTCTGTTCGGCGAAGAAGCTTATGCAAGATTTGACAAATGGGAGTTTGTAAAACACTTTGGCCAGGAAGCATATGACAAAATGTATGGTTCACTGGAAGAGATCGGCTGCTGGGGAACATGGGAGCCGTGCCACAAGACAATGCTTGGTCATGGCATCGTAGGTGTTGAGAACCTTGGTGGTGACGTTGACAAAGTTCTGGGCAAGAAGTTCATGTTCTATTGCTTCCCGCTTCGTTGGTACATGGGTGATGGTTCCATGGCTCGCTGCGTAGCATACATCGATGAAGATGATCTGAATGATGTTCCGGAGAGAACATACAAGTATGCAGGAACTGGCGTAGAGTCCAGAGAGACCTTCCTGAAGCACAAATATACTTGTGACAGAAAACTGGAAGAGCCGAGCAGAATGGTAACACAGCTTTGCGAAGAGCTGGTTAACGGCAAATAAAAATCACGGGTTGAATTAATTGCCGTACTGATTTATAATGTGCGGTAAGAGGGCCGCTGCAGGTTTGGCCTGCAGCGGCTCTCCGTGTGATAATACCCCGTATCGTTATGGGGAATGACAGAATTATTTTAAGAAAGAGGTAAAGGTAAATGGCAAAGAAAAAAACTATCATCACAGCTGCTGTAACCGGTGCATGGCCGAAAAAGGAGAACAATCCGAACGTTCCGATGACTCCGGAAGAGATCGCAGAAGACGTTTATGATTGCTGGCAGGCAGGCGCTGCTATCGCTCATATCCATATGAGAGATGACGACGGCAACGGCGTTATGGATCCGGTTCGTTTCAAGAAGACAGCTGAGTTGCTGAAGAACAATCATCCGGATTGCGACATCATCATCAACATGACTACCTCTGGTGATATCCACGCTGACGACGAGATCCGTGTTGCTCATGTTAAAGAGCTGAAACCGGAAATGGCTTCCTATGACTGTGGTTCCATGAACTGGCTGAACAGCGGTCTGTTCATCAACAGCCCGAAATTCCTTGAGGATTGCGGATATCTGTTCCAGGAGCTCGGTGTTAAGCCGGAGATCGAGGCATTTGATCCGGGTATGATCGGAAACGCTGCTTACTATCTGAAGAAGGGCGTTCTGGTTGGACCGCAGCACTTCCAGTTCTGCATGGGTTGCGCTAATGGTATCGCTGGTACTATGAAGAACCTGGTATTCATGAAAGAGACAATGGAATCTCTTTGCGGCAAAGACAACACATGGTCATGCTTCGGCGTAGGCCACAGCGCTATGGAAATGATGTACGGCGCAGTTGCTCTTGGCGGCGGTATCCGTGTAGGTATGGAAGACAACGTTATGTATGCTAAGGGACAGCTTGCTGACAGCAACCGTCAGTTCGTTGAGCGTGCAGTACGTGTTATCCGTGAGTATGGCAATGAGCCGGCTACACCGGACGAAGCACGTGAGATGCTTGGCCTGAAGAAATAATTTATTGAGGCTATCTGTCGCTCCCATAAGACGCTGTCTATGGGAGCGATTTTTTTCAAAAGAGGAGGATATGACATGACCTGGGGACCTCAGATGATGTATTATCACTGCCCGAAATGTGGTCTGAAGTTTGAATATGCGACAGACCTCATGATGGAGTTTGGCGATGAATTCGGCTTTTGCCCGAAATGTAAAGTCATGGGTGTTTATGAAAAAGATGGCGCACGTATGATCGACGATGCAGATTATCTGGAAGTTGAATAATCATCTTTTTCTTGAAAACAGAATATGATTGTGCCATAATATCCGTAATGTTGTGTTTTTTTAAAATGCGGCATTATGGATATTTTTTTTGACTTGAACAAATACAGGCATAAGTAGTCTATAGTTTTTGTCGCTATAAGGAGAGGGAAATGGCCGTAATCAAGAGAATGTCCCTTGTTGACCAGGTCTATGATAAACTTCGGGAAAAAATCGTTACACTTAAGATTCCTTTTGGAAGTAAGTTAAATGTCAGCAAGCTGCAGGAAGAATATGGGGTTAGCTCCACGCCGGTCAGAGAAGCGTTAAACCGGCTTCTGAATGAAGGCTTGATTGAATTTGAAAATAATGTGGGCGCACGCGTGATCGATATAACAGAAGATGATGTACGTCAGATTCAGGAAATCTCACAAGGTTACCAGATGCTTGCTGCCAGAAATGCATTGCGCAATGCGGATCATAAGGAGATGGCAGACGAGATCGAAAGTCATATCGAAGAGTATCGGGCTTCCGATAATGTCGTTGAGAGCTGCCGTTGTATTCGCAGCATTCTGGATGTGTTTTATAAGCATGCCAATAATGAGATTTTGATTTCAAAGATCACATCGATGTCCGGTATGGATGAGATTCTGCATGAACTCTTTGCGATTCCGCGGGAAAAAGGTGGAAGCGGCGGACAGTATCATTCCGGAATCCGGTATTTTGAACTGATCCATGAAGCAGTTCTGAATAAAGATTTTGCGAAAATCTGTGACGGATTGGAACAGCACCAGATGTGGTCGCGTGAATATATATTGAAGAATTTAGAGACAGTAAAAAAACGCGCAGGTGCTTAACGCACCTGCGGTAACTATCATTCGGATTCAGATTCCTTAGCCCGGCTCATGTAAGTATCCATGATCTCCTTTAACTGATCTTCATACTTTAACTCGGTATGAACCTTGAAGGCATCAGGATCGATCGGAAGATTGAGTTCGGCAAGTCTGCGGACACTCCAGATATACAGGATGTCCAGCGCCGGGATCAGATCCTCACCTGTCTTCGTCAATACGTATTCCACTTTTAAAGGGATCGTATTGTATTGGATCCGCTCGACCAGGCCGTCTTTGGTCAGTTCTTTTAATTGCTGGCTGAGTACCTTTTCGCTGACACCAAGTGTTTTCTTGGTCTCATTAAAGCGGATTTTTCCGTAATGGTGGATGTGATGGAGCAAAGTCATCTTCCATTTGCCGGATATACAGTTTGTTGCGAAGTGATAAGGATTATAGGTATCCATTAATATTCCTCCGATGCGCATCAAAGAAGTGCGACACATAAAAGTAATTAGGTTGCCAAACGGTAACTACACGTTCAGTTTAACAGCTAATAGATTGAAATTCAATATGAAAAATATGGAAATCACTGAAAAATTGCAAAATTATGTCAACGTGATCCGCCAAAAGACGGATTTTGTCCCGCAGATTGCACTGGTATTGGGATCAGGTCTGGGCAATTATGCAGACGGGATCCGGATCGAAGCGACGGTATCATACGAAGATCTTCCTGATTTTCCGCATTCCACGGTACAGGGGCATGCGGGCAGATTTGTGTTCGGATATGTTGGCGAAGTTCCTGTCGTGATCATGCAGGGGCGTGTACATTATTATGAAGGATATGATATCAGGGATGTTGTGATGCCGATCCGTCTGATGGGATGCCTCGGCGCGAAGGTATTGTTTTTGACCAATGCGGCCGGTGGAATCATGGACGGCATGCAGGCCGGAGATCTGATGGTGATCAAAGACCAGATCGCCTGTCTGGTTCCTTCACCGCTTGCAGGACCGAATCTGGATGAGCTGGGACCGCGTTTCCCGGATATGAGTGCGATCTACACACCGGCTTTGCGGGACGCGATCCACGAAGCTGCAAATGAAGAGCAGATTGCTGTCAAAGAGGGTGTGTACATTCAGACTGCGGGTCCGCAGTATGAGACGCCTGCAGAGATCCGGGCTTTTAAAGCGATTGGCGCGGATGCAGTCGGGATGAGTACCGGATGTGAAGCGATTGCCGCAAGACATATGGGGATGCAGGTATGTGGTATTTCATGCATATCAAATCTTGCCGCAGGCATTTCTGATAAGCCGCTCTCCCATAAAGAGGTACAGGAGGCAGCAGATAAGGTAGCTGCTGATTTTTCGCGTCTGGTAACCCGTTCGATCGAGAAGATTGCCGGATTGACAGAATAGAATAAGGCGTATGTGCGCGCCGTGATTGGAGACTTATTTATGAACACGCGTTTTTTTAACGCTAAAATATTATGTACAAACAGCGACCGGTCATTTGACATCATCAAAGGAGATCTTTGGGTAGAGGGCGACCGGATCACATATATCGGGAACAGTGCGGATGCTCCGCAAAAAGAAGGAATGACCTGGGACCGTGAGATTGATGTAAACGAAGATCTTTTGATGCCGGGATTTAAGAATGCGCATGCGCATACCTATATGACATTCCTGCGCTCCTATGCAGATGATCTGCCGCTTCAGGAGTGGCTCTACAATCTGTGTTTCCCGATGGAAGACAAGCTCGATACAGAAAATATCAGACCGTTTGAGATACTTGGGATCATGGAGTATTTGACAAGCGGTATTACGACCAGCTTTGATATGTGTTATTTTCCGCCGGTGTATGCACAGGTGGCGGCAGAGTGCGGATTCCGTGCTGTGCAGGTGTCAGGTGTCAACAGCTTTGGCGGTCTTGCTTCTGTAGTAGAAGAGAATTATCACAAGGTAAACGAGACCAGTGATCTGACCTCTTTTATGATCGGTTTCCATGCGGAATATACAACCAAGCCGGAGCTGATGAAAGAGATCGCTGATCTGGTACATAAATATAAGACACCACTTTTCATGCACAATGCCGAGACACGCCGCGAGGTGGATGAGTGTCTGGAACGTTATGGAAAGACACCGACGCAGCTGACAGATGAACTGGATATGTATGCATATGGCGGCGGCGGTTATCACTGTATCTGGTTTGATGAAAAGGATTTTGAGATCTTCAAAAAACGCGATCTTACGGCTGTGACCTGTCCGGCTTCGAATCTGAAGCTTGCAAGCGGGATCGCGCCGTTAAAGGCATTTGTGGATCGGGATATCAATGTTGCGATCGGAACCGACGGTGCGGCCAGCAACAATGCGCTGGACATGTTCCGTGAGATGTATCTGGCGGCAACACTTGCTAAGGTCCGTGAAGAGGATGCGGCATGCATTCCTGCAGAAAAGATCCTGTACATGGCGACAGCAGGCGGTGCAAAAGCGATGGCGCTTCCTGATTGCGACAGCCTGGCGGTTGGCAAAAAGGCTGATCTGATCCGAATCGATCTGACACAGCCGAATATGCAGCCTGAAAACAATCTTGTAACGAACCTCGTTTATGCCGGCGGCAAGCAGAATGTTACAATGACCATGGTAGATGGCAAGATCCTTTATGAGAACGGGAAGTTTTCGATCGGTGTTGAACCGCAGGATGTATACCGGGATGTCAATGCGATCATCCGCTCTATGAAGGCATAATTCATTTCATAAGGAAAGATATGTTAGAGGTTACAATCTATACAGACGGTGCAGCCCGTGGAAACCCGGAAGGACCGGGCGGATACGGTGTGGTACTGCAGTATATTGACCGAAACGGGAAGCTGCACGAGCGTGAGCTTTCTGCGGGCTACAAAAAAACGACAAACAACAGAATGGAGCTGATGGCGGCGATTGCCGGCCTCGAGGCATTGACAAAGCCGTGTAAGGTGGAGCTTTATTCTGACTCCAAATATCTGACAGATGCTTTTAACCAGCACTGGATCACCGGATGGCTTTCAAGAGGCTGGAAAAAAGCAGATAAGAAACCGGTAAAGAACGTAGATCTCTGGACGCGTCTCCTAAAGGCAATGGAAGGACATGACGTTACTTATATCTGGGTCAAAGGCCATGATGGCCATCCGGAAAATGAACGTTGTGACCGGCTGGCGACAAGCGCCGCGGACGGGACGGATCTGTTGGAGGATACCATTTGAATTTAGATAAGCCTTTGAGTAACGGCCTGCTCTTTATGAGCTTTGCAGCCGTTGTAGGAACAGTCATCGCAGGTGTGATCTGGCTGTATCTTAAAATTGCAAATGTAGGCGTCACACTGATCTGGCACGTGATCCCGGAGCATCTGAATGTGCATGGATATACACTGATTGTGTGTCTGATCGGTGGTCTGGTCGTCGGATTGTTCCATAAAAAATATGGACCTTATCCGCAGAGCATGCAGGATGCGGTGTCCGAGGTCAGAAGAAGACGCCGTTTTTCCTATGCCAATATGCCCCTGATCCTCGCGGGTTCTTTGCTGCCGCTTTTATTTGGCGGCGCGGTCGGACCGGAAGCCGGACTTGTCAGTTTGCTTTTGGGCTTCTGCTTCTGGACCAAGGACCAGTTTGCGATGCAGAGGCTTTTGATGCTGCGTCTGATCGAGGAAGACCCGGACGGGCCGAGAGGATATGTCTTTGGAGAAATGGTGCGGGGACTGTTGCTTCCGGCATCGAAGATTTATTTTCCAAAGGATGTCCTGCCATGGAAAAAAAGTGAAGCGATCTCGGCCGGTGTCGTTGCCGGGGTGTCTGCACTGATCGTATATGAAGTGCTGAACGCGTTGTTTGGACGCGGCTTATCGGTGCCGCATCTTGAGGTGACGCATATATCGACGGCCGGGCATTTTGCGGCGATTCTGTTGATCGCAGTCGGCTTTGGATCCGGTTATCTCTATCTGATCGGTCATAAGTTTGCCAAATTCATCTTCTCTTTTTTACAGGATCGCAATCTGGATATCATCAATGCGATCCTGGGTGGTCTGATCCTTGGACTGATCGGAACGGCGATCCCGATGAGTATGTTCTCGGGTGGCAACATGATCCAGAGCATGCAGTATGAATATCTGAAATATACACCATTTTTGCTGATTCTGATCGGTATCATGAAACTGTTTCTGACCAGTATCTGTATTGAATCCGGATGGCGCGGCGGACAGCTGTTCCCGATGCTGTTTTCGGGATTATCCATCGGATACGGATTTGCACAGTTATTATCAATCAGTGAATTATATGCAGTCGTCTTAGTGACGACAGCTCTGATCGCGACGGTTTTCCAACAGCCATTAGGGGCGATTGTGTTATCTGCAATTGTCTTGCCGACAGAATATGTCGGGTGGATGATCGTGGCCGGATTTGTGGCGGGCTGTATTCCACAGCCGGAGGCGATCCGTTTGAATCCGGAAAACACCGGATTTGTTGATAAAATTGCGACTTACGCCCGCAACTTTCGCGGGATTGAACAAAAAAGATGACAGTAGGGGAGGTTTCTTGTGAAAGCATACGGAGTAAATGAATTAAGAAGAATGTTCCTGGATTTCTTCGAATCAAAAGATCATCTGGTAAAGAGCAGCTATTCGCTGATTCCACATAACGATAAGAGCTTGCTTCTGATCAATGCGGGGATGGCACCGCTGAAGCCATATTTTACCGGCCAGGAGGAGCCACCGCGGCATCGAATGGCGACATGTCAGAAATGTATCCGGACAGGTGATATTGAAAACGTTGGGAAAACCGCCAGACATCTTACCTTTTTTGAGATGCTGGGTAATTTTTCGTTTGGAGATTATTTTAAAACAGAAGCGATTCACTGGTCCTGGGAGTTTTTGACAGAGGTGGTTGGGCTTGATCCTGACAGATTATACCCTTCTGTCTATGAAAACGACGACGAAGCCTTT
>CADBRG010000054.1 GCA_902797015.1 uncultured Lachnospiraceae bacterium | reverse complement strand
CTTTAAGCCCTCTTTCATGGACTTCACATACTTGATGCTGTTCAGCGCGATGTTCTGCTCACGGAAACTGCGCAGAAGCTTTTTGTTGGATTCCTGCCAGCTTTCCATCAGCAGGATATCCCTGTTGCGGAAATCCCGGAGCATCATTTCCTTTTTCGTAACCGAATGGTCTGACTCGTGAAGCGCCGCGCACATAGAGATGTTCAAAAGCGGATAACTCATCCGCTCCGGATTCTGTGACGGCATCGTCTGGATCACGGCATCTACATTCCGCTCGGCAAGACGATCCTCACTGACTTCCGACTCAATCATGCATGACATGATCGGAGACTGCAGGATCTCCTGATATATTTTCTCATTTGTCTGCATCTCTTCGGCGCCCGCCTGTGGAATCAGAATCTTAGGCCGCAACGGACAGTTTGCACCGATCAACTGAATCTGATCTTCTGTCTCATGGATAAAATCAAACAGCTTCTCACATCTGCTTTCCAGATACTGTCCCTGCGGGGTCAGGCTGACACCTGATTTTTCTCTGACGAACAGGATGACCGCAAGCTCATCTTCAAGTTGTTTCATCGATTTTCCAACGGCCTGCTGGGTCATATACAGACGTTCTCCTGCCGCAGAAAAACTCCCCTGTTTGCATACTTCATAAAACTGAAGCAGTTGCCGAAATTCCATAACACTCCCCCTTTTGTCTGAATTTACCAACAGCTTCTATTTCTATACAAATCGTCTGATTACGACGCTTGATCCGTCTCTTTTTCCTTATGTCCGTGTCTTCCAAACAACCCGCACAGGTAGCGGATCTTTTCCGCCAGCCGTTCATCCCGCATCTGCCAGTCAGACATCCGCCATTGCCAGTTCCCGCCAAGGGTTGATGGCGTGTTGATCCTCGCTTCTGCGCCAAGCTGCAGGTAATCCTGCATCGGGATGATGCAATAACGTGCCACGCTTCCGAGTGCCAGGCGGATCAGGCCGTCGCTTAATGCCGTATTCTGATCCGGGTGAAGATTTATGTATTCTTCCACGTGATACCGCTCATATCCGGGCATCTGCTCGATAAACTGCATCAGCGTGGCATTGTCATGCGTGCCGGTGTAAACCACACAGTTCTCATCATACCAGTTCGGCAGATATTCATTGTCTGAGTCACTGCCAAACGCAAACTGCAGCACCTTCATATTCGGAAAACCGCTGTCTGCAACAAGCTTTCTGACACTGTCTGTGATAAAGCCGAGATCTTCTGCAATGATCCCAAGCTCCGGGACTTCTGCCTTCACCAGGTCAAAAAGCTCCATACCCGGCCCCGGCTCCCATGTGCCTTTTCTTGCCGTCTCTTCTTCAAACGGGACTGTATAGTATTCATCAAAGCCCCGGAAGTGATCGATCCGGACCATATCATACAGTTCACTGCAATGGCGGATCCGCGAGATCCACCACTTGTATCCGGTCTTTTTATGATAAGCCCAGTCATAAAGCGGATTCCCCCAGAGCTGTCCATCCTCGCAAAACGCATCCGGCGGACATCCGGCCACCGCAACCGGGTCCAGATTCTTATCCAGCTGGAACAGCTGCGGATTGGTCCAGACATCAGCACTGTCGAGTGCCACATAGATTGGAATATCTCCGATGATCGAAATGCCGTTTTCCTTTGCGCACGCTCTGACCTCAGCCCACTGCAGCGCAAACAGATATTGCAGATATTCATAAAACCGGATCCGGTCTGCTTCTTCCTTTTCAATCTTTGACAGAGCTGCTTTCTTACGCTTTTTCAGGTCCGGATCCCATTCCGTCCATGGCGCACCGTCAAATCTGTCCTTACATGCCATGAAGACCGCATAATCATGCAACCAGTCTGCATTCTTTTTACAAAATTCCGCAAATGCCGGATCGGTCTCATGATCGCTGTTTTCAAATGCCTGATACAGAAGCGGGAACCGATGGTAGTACTGCTTCCCGTAATCCACGTAGGACGGATCAGAGATCAGATCCGCCTGATCACAGCACTCCTTTGTAAGGAGGCCTTCTTCAATCAGCTTCTCCAGTGAGATGAAGAGCGGATTCCCGGCAAATGTAGAAAACGACTGATATGGTGAATCACCATAACTGATCGGTCCCAACGGTAAAATCTGCCAGTACTGCTGCCCGCTGTTTTTTAAAAACCTGATCCATTCCTTTGCTGATTCTGAAAAACATCCGATTCCATATGCTGAAGGCAAACTGCTTACCGGAAGCAAAATGCCACAAAAACGATCTCTCATATTTGTATGATTCTCCCCACCATGGGTCTATAATATACCCAACATAATATATATTATAGCAAACTTTCGTTAGTCTGTTAAAGAAATTCTTGCTTTTTTTATGCAATTTAGCTATTATAAATATACATTTTTCATTCCTGTCGCAATTCGCGATTCAATCCCGGAAAATCATGAAAAGAACATTCAATCTTGAAGCAGCATCGCTTCGTGTTTTATCAGGCTTTTATCGAAATGATATGGCGCTTTTTTCGCGTCATGTATATGACCGGTTTTTATTTGATGTTCCCGGTTATGACCCCGGCGAACAGACACCGCTTTCCATCCGCAGTATTCTGCTTTTTACGGAGCCATTTGTCAGATATGCGATCCGTCAGGCTGCAAAACCCATTCTGTCACAGTGCGGCCCGGTCTGCTCGATCCAGCTGGACTATACACTGGATCTTTACCGGAAAGAGCTCCCGGAATCACAAAAACAATGCCAGCTTCTCATCTGCTGGCTAAATATCGCAAAAGAAAACGATGCCCCTGTCTGGCGCATCACATTATTCAGGATATCAGACGCCAGCGCCGACATCACAAAAGAGACCCCTGCGCCTGTAATGCTCTCTTCTGCAAGACGACATGACCTTGTAAGAGAGCCCCGGCCATCCTACTCCTCCCGCAGACATGGACTGGTCCGAATCAAGGATAAAAATCACACCATTCATTTTCTGGAAAAAGACACGATCATATGGGCAGAAAACAATCATCTGCACAGTATCATTCACACACATGCGGGAACCATTCAGGCAAACACCACACTTTCTAACCTGGCGAACGATGCCCTTTCCTTTCTTTATTGTCCCCATAAAAGCTATCTGATCAATCCCGACTATCTTTATCAACTCGATAAGATGCATCTGATCATGACAGACGGCGCGATCATTCCAATCGCCGAGCGACGCCGCGCACAGGTCAAAAAGGATCTTCGTCTCGCCCAATGATATTTTTTTCTGGTCTTTTTTCTGATTATTGTGTATACTAGATGAAAAATTGTGAAAGGAGACGCCGCTATGAACGAGAACTATATGAATCCCGAAGAGCAGTGCACACACGACTGCAGCACCTGTGGTTCTGCCTGTGCCACGGAAAAAAGAGGCCCGAGCTTCTTTGACCGTATGGACACGATTTCATCTGCTTTAGAGGAAGTCGGCGAAGATAATATCATTGCCATTTTAAATGAAACTTTAGAGGAATGGGAAGCAGAAGACAACGCCGAATAAACAGCAAAAAATCCCGGATGCATGTCATCCGGGATTTTTATATTCTTTTTTACCTATGCTTCATCGATTGCTTTACCAATGTCATGCCGCATATATTTGTTTTCAAATGAAACCCATTCCGTCGCTTTGTACGCATTTGCACGTGCTTCGGGAAGTGTCGCACCCTTAGCGGTAACGCCCAATACGCGTCCGCCGTTCGTGATAAACTCACCGGCTTCATTTTTCTTCGTTCCGGCATGGAAGCAATAATAACCGTCTTCTGTATCGAATCTGTCCAGACCGCTGATCACAAATCCCTTTTCATAGGAAACCGGATATCCGTCACTGGCAAGTACCACACAGACAGCTGCATTATCTTCAAACTCCAGTGTGATCTGATCAAGTGTACCGTCAACGCATGCCTCCATCACATCGATGATATCATTTTTCATCCGGGGCAGTACTACCTGTGCTTCCGGATCGCCAAAACGGGCATTG
>CADBRG010000053.1 GCA_902797015.1 uncultured Lachnospiraceae bacterium | reverse complement strand
ATATAAGTATACAGAGCATCCGATCGAGGTGCTTGGCGTGGGTCATTCCTGTCTGGAGAACTCCAATCCGCGTCTGGAAATGACAGCGACCAAGAATGCATATGAGCAGATGAAGGCTCTGACCGGTCTGACCGGAAAAGACATGGATCTGTTCCTGACCAATGACTTCTATAATCAGTCCGAGCTTCTGGCAGCAGAGATCTGTGAATATCTGCCGGAAGGCGAAGGCTGGCAGTATGTAAAGGAAAACCGCATTGCCTTTGACGGAGACCGCCCGGTCAACTCAAACGGCGGCCGCTGCCACTACGGACATGCGGCAGGTGCATCAGGACTTCATGATTTGTATGAAGCAGTTCACCAGATGCGCGGCGATTCCGCAACACAGGTAAAACACGAAGTGAAGCATGCGATGCTGCGTGGCTTTGGCGGTTCGCAGAACCTGTTAAACATCATGCTGGAGAAGAAATAGGAGAGGAGGAATGGATACGATGACAAAATATGATTTAGAACCTATCACAAAAACCTTTTATGACGCACTGGAAGAAGGAACCGTCCTCGGACGTAAATGCACCAGCTGCGGACACATCGAATTCCCGCCTTATCTCTGCTGCAATTCCTGCGGATGTCTGGATACAGAGTGGGTTGACCTTACCAACATGCGCGGCGTGATCGGACAGGTACTGCCGACAAGAGGTGCTTTCGGTGATCCGGATTTCAAAAATGCACACGGTGACTATTTCTCAATCGAAGTAAAGGTGCCGGGCGCAGATCCGGTGAGCACCAGCCTGCTGCATGTAGATTATGATAAGTACAATGAATTTGATCAGTATGTCAGAGAGAATGAGGTTGTCGTAAAACCGCTGATCATTCAGGATGAAGATACCAAGGTTCTGGTATGGGAACTGGAAGGAGAGAGCGAATTCAAAAAGATCCCGGAAATCAAAGAGCCGGTAAAAGAAGAGACGGCTGCGCCGGCAGCAGCAAAAGCTGCGGCACCTGCAACAGTGGATCTTGCAAATGACAAGACAGCGCAGATCGTGATCGATGCAGCGGCAGACGCATATGGCGTAGATGCTTCAGAGATCAGCCTTGCTACAGATATCAGAGAGGATCTTTCCAATGAATCGATGAAGATGATCGTTATGATCTCTACGATCGAAGATGAGACCAATGTTACGATCGAGATCCAGGAAGCAAGCAATCTGATGACGATCGCAGACTTTGTAAACGTCGTAAAAGAGCGTCTTGGCGAAGAGACGATTTCCGCGGATGCAGCAGTTGCATCTGCAGCTGGCAGTGCAGGCGATTCTGCGGCTGCTGGCGAAGAAGAGCTGGACGACATTGCAAAGAAAGTGATCCAGTGTGCAGCTGACGGTTATGGAGTAGATGCATCTGAGATCACATTGGCAACAGATATCCGCGAAGATCTTTCCAATGAATCGATGAAAATGATCGTAATGATCTCTGATATCGAAGACGAACTGGATGTCACGATCGAGATCCAGGAAGCAAGTAATCTGATGACGATCGCTGACTTTGTCAGAGTCGTAAGAGAAAGACTGTAAAGAGAAAGTGTGGAGAAAATGGGACAGTTCCCGGAATTTACACCAGTATGCCCGGAAGGTGTATATGAAAAAATCATAACGGTTGGCGAAGCAGAAGTTGACCGGGAAGGCTATATGCATCCGGCAGAACTTGCAAGACAGATGCAGACCATCACAGAGGAGCATTTTGATGCCTGCTCAGGGATGACGATCGAGCACTTGAACCAGGAAGGCTTGAGCTGGATCATTGCCTGGACCCAGATGCAGGTGGAGCGTTTGCCAAAGAAAGGTGAAACCTTGAGGCTGCGGATCTGGCCGTCTAAGAAAAAGGCAGTGATGCATGCAAGAAAATATGCGTTCTATACCTATGACGGAGAACCGCTTGTGACGACAGCATCGCTTTTCCTGATCATGGATCAGAAGACCAGAACGGCAGCCGGCGATCCGGAAGGGCTGATCGACCTGACACCTGTTGTGATCCCGGGAGAGCCCAAACCACCGAAAATGAATCTTCCGTTCCCGGAGTAATATGAGCGCCTTGCCGGCCGTACTGTGGAAGCGGATGAGATCGACTACAACGGTCATATGAACAATTCTCATTATCTGGACTGGACAGAAGCGCTCCCCGAAGAGCACTGGCTCAGGGAGCATGCGTTGAAAAACGTCTGGGTGGAATACAGCAGTGAGATGACAGAAGGTGAGACAGCAGGGATGTATTACGCCATTGATCAGGATTGTCTGTATGTCAAAGGTGTCAGCGCCAAAGGACAGTCATTCCGGGTACTGGCTACCTGCGAGGCCGATGGCGGCGCACACTTGGTATCATAAATAGCAAACCTTATCCTTATAAAGAAAATGTATGAAGATACGCTGTACGAGATGAGACTCCGTACAGCGTATTTTCGTTTTGACGATTCTTTCTACACCAGTGATGAAAAGAAACCAGACAATTCCTTTTTAAATGCATGATATATGAGGAAAGCCTTTTTGATACGATATGGTCAAGAAAGAAAACATCATGATTTTACTAGAGATGGAACAGGTAAAGGAATCATAGGAGGAGGTAAACATGTTGCAGATTATGATCAATGGTAACCCTGTACCTGCAAGGGATGGCGCTACGATTCTGGAAGCGGCTTATGAAGACAAATATGCCAGAACGCAGTTTGATACGGAAATCCTGTCCCTGCAGTATTTAAAGGGTGTACAGGAAAAGGATGACAGCGGACTTTGTATCGTTGAAGTACAGGGGAAAGGAATCGTCAATGCGGCAACGACACTGATCGAGCCGGATATGAAAGTCATCACAGATTCTGAGGCTGTCAGATTTGAGCAGAAAAAGGTCCTGCAGGACATTCTGGATCACCATGACAGAGACTGCAGAAACTGTAACCGTACCGGAAACTGCGAGCTGCAGGATGTACAGCACAAGCTGCGCATGACAAAGAACCCGGCAAAAGAAGCATT
>CADBRG010000052.1 GCA_902797015.1 uncultured Lachnospiraceae bacterium | reverse complement strand
GCCAAAAGAAGGATTATCACAAACGCCATAAGAGCAAGTACAATCAGTACTTTCCCGAACCAGAGATATCCATGAAACCGGTACTGTGCAAAATAATCCCGCAGCTTGTCGTCAATCAGAAAGCCACAGAAAACACCGTATGCGGCCGGGTACAGGACCTTCTCCTTTTTGCTGAGAAGGTCAGGATACTGCAGCAGCATGGAAATGCCCCAAACCGTATAAATTGTCGCCGTCCAGTCATAGATGGAATCCATGCGGTTGCAGAAACGAAGCAGGGTGATCTCAGCCAGAAATCTGGGAAATCCTACCAGCATAAATATGATCTCAACAATTAAGATTCCAAAAAGAGTTTTACCGACCACTAAACTGCCATTTGACTTTTCCTTGAGATAGGTATTGATTCTGGGCATCATCAAGAGGAAAAAAGGTGCAAAATGAAGATATGTTGACACCTCGCAGTTGTTGGCATAGGTAATATCTTTATAAGGGAGGAACAAGCTGCTGATATCTGTAAATAGTGCAGAAACGCTCCAGATCCCCCCTGTTGACACTCTTCGTCCCGGATATACTGTATTAAGCAGCAAGTCAAAATCGTCCAGCGAAAGGCAGAAAAAACGGAAAAGGATCGCCCCTGCGGTCAAAAGAGGAACGGCAATGCGATACCATTCCCTTCTGGTAAAAGTGATGCTGTCTCGGTCTCGCCAGAGGCAGCCTGTTAACAAGGCTAAAACGATATATACGCAGGGCACTTGAAATGCAGGAAAAATAGAAAGAGCAAACCCGATTACGGCAATACAGGCAAGCAGGGCATAGAACCATTTCCAAAACGTGGTGTTCGCAGTGAAAAAAGAATACCCTATGCAGAAAAGGCCCATGGCATAAAGAATGACGATCGGCATATGCGGCAAAACCCACCACTGAATCTCCGGAGAAAGGGCTATCATTGTCCCGCCCAGAAAAGAGACCAGCCTGGCTTTCCGCGTCAGGATGAGACACATCTCAAGCGCCGTCATAAAGAGCAGAATCTCGATCCCGCACCAGTACCAGCTCAATCCGATTTCATTTCCGAAGAGAAGGTAACCCCACATCAAAGGCTTTCCGATGGCGGTCAGGTCCTTCACCGGGCTGTAGTAATCCAGCACCATGTTTGTGTCGGAAATGCTCATCTGATTGCTGTACAGTTTGTATTGATTACCATACTGGGAGAAGGCAGTCGGTGTCTGAATACCATACTCATCGCTGCGGATTCCACGTGGCACTCCAAACAGGGTCGTTTCGTCTGATTTGATCTGTGTCGGAAACAGCTCGTCAAAAACCCCAATGGAGGAGCCGTGAATGCGAAAGCAGATACAAAGGCAGAATAACAGCAATGCCAGCAGCCAACGATAGCGAAAGCACCAACTGATTGCGGTTTTAAACCGCGTTGGGGATATCCACGAATAGAGAACCATTGCCGACCCACAGAAAGCAACAGGAAAAACCAGCCATGATTTTTCCAGATTCTTCCAGATATACAAGGATGTAAGCCAGACTACGGCTAAAATGATCAGCGATTCCGCCGCTGTCCTTCCTGTGCTTTTCTTGTTATCCATGCATTTGTCCTCTCAATAGCGCGGCGAGAAATCTTCCCTGTCCAGCGTTAGATTTGGATTGTAATATGGGTCCCCGGCAGCGAGTTCCTTTTCCCAGCGTTCTCGGAATCGGCGGACCTCACCTTCAAAACGTCTCTGTTTTTCAGGTGTGTCTTCGTAGCCTCTGCTTTTTGACTCATAATGATAAAGCTCGGCAAAGGGCGTCCAGACATTGAGATATCCTGCACGACGGACACGCATACAGAAATCGACATCATTGAAAGCAACCTGAAAACTCTCGTCCAAACCGCCGACTTCGTCCCATACAGTTTTCTTTATCATCAGGCAGGCAGCAGTAACCGCCGATACATTTTGTGCATAAACCAATCGGCCCATATAGCCATATTCATTTCGTTTGAAATACTTATGAGAATGGCCTCCCACTCCGCCCAGACCCAGGATTACTCCGGCATGCTGGATCGTATCATCCGGATAAAAAAGCATGGCACCCACAGCACCCACATCGGCGCGCTGGGAGAACATGAGCATCTCCTGAATCCAATCGGGAGTGATCACTTCGATGTCGTTATTGAGAAGCAACAGGTGTTCCCCTTTGGCACAGTTTGCTCCGAAATTGTTAATAGAAGAATAATTAAACTGACCCGTCCAGTGAACGACCTTTACATTGGCCCACTTTTTCTGAATCTCTTCGTAATAACTAAAAATCTCCTCTGATTTGCTGTTGTTCTCAATGATGATGATTTCAAAATTCGGATAGGTCGACTTCTCAAAGATGGAATTCAGGCAGGCTTCCAGTTCCGCTTTGTGTTCATAATTTGGGATCAGGACTGTCACCAAAGGGGCGTCTGCAATTTCATATTTGATTCTATAGACAGTGGGAACGCGGCTATCCAAGACTTCGCCTTTCAGTCCAATTCTTTCCAGGTGATCGCTAAGCGCCTTATGTGCCGCCTGGATCACATAAGGTTTGGCCCCGACTGTCTCGGCCACAGACTCCGGATGAGCGCGCCAATAGTATAATATCTTTGGGATATGAACAATTCTCTTTGCCTTTTCCGTCAGGCGGAGAACCATGTCATAGTCCTGACTCCCGTCACATTCCGGCCGGAACAGTCCTGCTTCTTCCAGCAGACTTTTCTTAAAAACAGTCAGGTGACAGATATAATTAATTCCTCGCAGAGAATCCGGTGAATAATCCTGCTTAAAATGCGGACAGAAAGCATCTTTCGGATTGTTATGAAAGGTGTTCTCGTCAGTATAGATAAAGTCCGCGTCCTTTTCGCAAATCGCCTTCATCACATCGTATAAGGCAGCAGGATGAAGCAGATCATCATGATCGAACAGAGCAACATAATCGCCCGTTGCCATCTCCAGACAGGCATTGGTGTTGCCGGAAATGCCGAGATTTTTTTCTAGCCTCCGGTATTTTATCCGTTTATCTTTTGGGAAATACTTTTGGCAGATTTCCTGAACGTCATTATGTTCCGCATCGCTTCCGTCAGCGAGGCAAAGCTCCCAGTTGGCATATGTCTGATCCAACAAAGACTGGATCATTTCACGAAGGAAGCGTTCCGGCGTATTGAACAGCGGGACGATGACGCTGATCAGAATTGCTTCAGGAAAAAACTCTTTCTTTTGTGCTCTTAATTGTTTTTTTGTGTAGATTGCATTGGTGGCCAGCTGCCTGTTCTTTTTTAGTATTTGGGTTTTGTTTTTTATTTTGAACCAGGTATGCCGCAAGCCATCATTTTTGAGACTTTTCAAGGTCTTAAGGAAAAGCTCAGCCAATTTATACAGCATCTATATGCACACTTTCTATGCATTGCACACGCAGGCAAATCTGTTGCAAGCTTCAAGCAGTGAAACCGCATTAACGGCTAACGAATACTATTGTCTGATAACTTTATTCGTATCAATATCTACCACATTCTTCTGATTGCATCTTTCTGTC
>CADBRG010000051.1 GCA_902797015.1 uncultured Lachnospiraceae bacterium | reverse complement strand
CAATTAGAAGGGCCGCCCGATTCCGGGCCGCCTGAGCCGGCCATTGTTAAAGATCCGGCTGTGACAATCGAAAAAGGAGGTGAACAAGCATGACCACTGCATTAATCATCTCCATCATTTCAACTGCTGTCATCTACGCTGTGTCTGTTCTGTATGCTGCCATTGGTGAGATCTTCTCCCAGCGTGCAGGTGTTATGAACTTAGGCTTAGAGGGCATCATGCTGATGGGTGCTGTTTCCGGTTATCTGGTTGCGGTTTACCGTCAAAACCTGGTACTTGCCATGATCGTTGTCATCATTGTCGGCGCGATCTTAGGACTGGTGTTTGCATTCGTAACGGTTACCCTGCAGGCAGACCAGACCGTTTCCGGTATGGCAATGCTGGTATTCGGTACGGGTCTCAGCGGCTTCATTGGCAAACGTGTCAGCGGCGTGAATGCAGACCTTGCATTCCAGGCATTTGACCTGCCGGGACTGTGCCACATTCCGATCATCGGTCCGGCACTCTTCCACCAGAACATTCTGGTTTACATTATGTACATCATCATTCCGGTCTCGCTGATCTATATCTACAAAACAAGACCGGGTATGATCCTCAGGTCTCTCGGCGAAAATCCGGCTGCACTTGACAGCGCAGGTTATAATGTCTATGCATTACGCTATGGATATGTTATATTTGGCAGTGCCATGACAGCTGTCAGCGGCGCTTTCATCTCGCTGGCCCAGACGAACTTCTGGAGTGACGGCATGACAAGCGGTAAGGGATGGATCGCGGTCGCATTGGTTGTCTTTGCGGCGTGGAATCCGCTGATCGCGGTATTTGGCGGCCTGCTGTTTGGTGCGATCAGCATCATCGGCATCGACATTCAGATGTTCTTCCCGTCGATCCCGCCACAGTTTTTCGCTGCACTGCCCTATGTCGCAACGATCATCGCCCTGATCTTTACGACAGGAAGCTTCCGGAAAAAGCGCTCCGCAGAGCCGGCGGCACTCACGATTCCATACGACAGGGAAAAACGGTAATGTACGTAATTGGTTGAAACGTAAGTTTCTCTGCCATCGGCAGAATCTTTGCGTTCAATATATATGAAAAGGTTTCATTTTCAAGGAGGAAAAACGAACATGAAAAAAAGAATTATTGGTATTTGTCTTGCCGCAGTACTTGCAGCAGCAGGTCTGGTAGGATGTGGCGAGGCACAGCAGGCTGCCGGTGAAGCAAGCGCTCCGACAGAAAACGCTGCAGCAGCTACAGAGACAGCTGTAGTAAACCCGATCGGTGAAGATCAGGCTGCACAGGAGCCGGCTGAAGGAACTGATTTTTCCAATCTGAAGATTGGTGAGATCGAGTCTTATGTCATCAACGATGGCGGCTGGTGCCAGGCTACACATGAAAGTGTTGTTGCTGCTATGAACGAGCTGGGTATTCCGGAAGAAAACCTGATCGTTCTGGAGAACATCGGTGAAGAGCAGGCATCCACAGAAGCTGCTGCTGAAGAGCTGATCAACGAAGGCTGCAATCTGATCCTTGGTACATCCACAGGATATGCATCTTATCTTTCCCCGATCGCTGCTGAGCATCCGGAAGTAACCTTCGCTCAGTGGGGTAACAAAACAGCGAACCTGGTTGGTTATGATATCAGAAGTTATGAAGGTATGTTCCTTACAGGTTATGCAAGTGAGCTGATGTCCCAGGATGAGAACACAGAGCTTGGCTTTGCTGCTTCCATGAACGAGTTCTCCGTACGTACCGCTCTGAACGCTTATGCACTTGGCGCTAAATACGCTAACCCGGAAGCAACTGTTAAAGTAGCATCCATCGAGAGCTGGTATGATCCGGACAAAGAGTCTCAGGCTGCACAGTCTCTGATCGACGCAGGCATCAAATACATGGGTATGGAAGCTTCCTCTCCGGCAGTTCCGGAAACCTGTGAAGCAAACGGCGCATTTGTAGTAGGATATCACAATGATATGTCCGCTCTTGCTCCGGAAGCTGTTATCGTATCCCATACATGGAACTTCGCTCCGATATTCAAGAACATCATGATCCGTGTTGCTGAAGGCACATCCACACCGGATGACTTCTACTACTGGGGTGGCGAGTGCTCCAAGCTGACAGACTTTGCTGATTTTGTACCGGAAGATGTTGTTGCAGCTGTAACAGATCTGAAAGCCAAGTTAGATGCAGGCGAAGTTGATATCTTTGCAGGCCCGCTCAACGACAACAACGGCAATGAGCTGGTAGCTGAAGGCGCAACCATGTCAGATGAAGATATCATCCAGCAGAACTTCTTCGTAGAGAACGTTCAGACCACATGGAAAGCCGGCGAATAATCAGAATCGTCCAAGCTTAACATAGTTTGCATAAACGGCCGGAGAACCGATTGAAATCTCAGAAAGATTTAATCGCCTCCGGCCTTTTTTAAAACCAAAAGGAGAACGGTTTATGGATACCAAAACATTTCTGGACCTGTTTGAACGCGGAAACACCGGTGAAAAAGTCTCCAAAGAAGACTGGGATATGGAATACATCATTGAGAATGTGATGGATCTGGTCGATGAATATGAGTTTGACTGGGACGAGGATCTGATCATTCCGGAGGACAGCAAATTATTTTCCGATATGTTCGAAGCAGCGAAAAAGCTTCTGCTTCGGACCGGTATCTACAATATGTCCACAGAGCGGATCATGACACTCTCTGAAGAAGAGATTGACAACGGTCTGAAAAACATGAAGACAGAGCTTACGATGGGCGAAGGAAAAGATGCTTATACGCTCATCGCAAGAAAAGCCGAGGACAAGCGTCCGCCGGCTGTCTGGGCCGGAAACCCGGGCTGCCCGACACCGGAGCGCCTCTACTATCCGATCATTGAAAGTGTTGCGAAAGAACCGGTGATCGACCTCTTAACCTGCGGCTCTCTGGTAGACGTAGACGGATATCCCGTTAAGAGTGCGGATCCGACAGAGATCTTTGCGGTCCGCCGCGAAATGGAATACCTGCACAAAGCACTGAACAAAGTTGGCCGTCCCGGCCTCGGACTTCTTGCTGCAGAAAGCGCTGTCACGGAATTAGGTGATCTCTCAGCCGTATCAAATCAGTGGCTCCGCCCCTGCGATTCCCACCTGGTTGCGCTCTTTAACGAGCTGATCATGGACAACGGCAATCTGCTCCGCGCAGCCAACTCCATTGATTACGGCATGAAAAATGCCTCCCTTGCCTGCACCATGGTCGGCGGACTTGGCGGTGATGCGCCGGGAAGCTGCATGATCATGATCGCATCCATCATGGCGGCAAACCTGTTCGCGATCGCAGATTATCATCTCTGCCATCCGATCCACATCACGGATGTCGCTACCACAGCACGCGGCTGCCTCTGGTTACAGTCCGTACTCTGCCAGACCTTCGCAGAGAATGCGCCGGCGATTATCGTATGTGACCTGTGGCCGTCAAGCGGAAGCCTGACCAAAGAACTCCTCTATGAAGTTGCTGCCAACGCGATCGTCGTAACGGTCAGCGGCGGACATTTAGAGGGCCTTGGCGCCGCAAACGGACGCGTTCCGCACGGAACCGGACTGGAAGTCCGTCTGATGGGCGAAGTCGGCAAAGCCGTTGCCGCACAGGGCATGACCCGTGCCCAGGCAAATGAGATTGTTTTAAAACTCCTTGAAAAATATGAACATATCTTTGAAATGGAAGACGGCAACGCAGGACAGCCTTTCGATGTTTCCTACAACATGGAGACCATCGAGCCCGTACCGGAATGGCAGGCAATGTATGACGAAGTCAAAGCAGAGCTTACCGAGATGGGTATCAAGTTCCTGTAAAGCTTAAATAAAGGACCTTTTCGGTGTGATTCGAAAAGGTCCTTTTTCTTTCATTCTAGAACAGCAACGTATCAGTCTTATCAAGCAGCCCCATCAGTTCTTCCTTCCAGTGCCCGATCTCTGCTCTTCCGGCTTCCGTCTCCAGCCCCTTTCTGCGGATTGAACGTCTGATCAGACGCGTGTATCCGACGATGCGGGCTTTGTCTTCTACTTCATGAACGCGTTCTTCGTCATCTGTCTCCAGATATGCTTTCAGAACTCGATTCCAGAATGTATGTGCTGTATCGATGTCAAATCCCTGGAATGATAAGATGCCTTCGGGATTGCATTCAAAGAATCCGGAAAATGCATTGAACATCGATGCCAGCTCAAATACCGGATGTCCGACAGCAAGTGTATCCATATCGATCAGAAGCACTTCATTTTCTGTAAGCTCTACATTTTTCGTGTGATAATCTCCATGGATCATATGGTTGTCTTTTGGCACATCCTGTACCATTTTCAGCAGCTTGGAACCATACT
>CADBRG010000050.1 GCA_902797015.1 uncultured Lachnospiraceae bacterium | reverse complement strand
GCCTCACTCAATCTGTGCGGCACACTTCTCGGTCCACGGATCTTTTCTTTCTTCTTCTTGGATGCGGTAAGATCGTAGCTCATATCCAGAAGCGGATAGATCTCTTCTTCGGGAACCGTCCCATCCAACAGAATACTGATCCACTCCGCATGATTCATATGATATGCAGGCAGGATGCCATCCATCTCCCGCAGTGCAAAGCCTGCCATCGGATCGCACTTTACATTCAGGACATTAACAACATCTTCCCCTGACAACCCAAGATTTTTCCGTTTTACCGGCATGATCAGACCGTACCATTTCCGATTGTCTTCATGCCGCAACACTTCGTTTCCCGGATATTTTTTCCAGGGTTTATCCGGCACTGTACCATATGTTTTCTTTGCATAAGACAGTATCTTTTCTCTCATTGAATCATCTCCCAGTTGCAGTTCTCTCCTGCGAGACAGACACTAACCACGATCTGCAGCATTTACCATTTCCCTTTTTTCTTCATGCGTTCTTTCTGTAATTCACGCGCACGCTCTGCCTGCTTTTTCGGTTTTTCTTTCCGTTCCTTACGTTTTTCTGCGACTTTGTTATTATATGGCAACATGCTGTTCATCTCCTCTCGTGTTTCTCCTTTAACCAAATATAATTGGTATATTCCCATGCAGCATGATTCTGACCAGCCCGATCACAATCAAATGAATCGGATAGTACACATAGAAAAACCACTTCATTCCCTTCCAGGTTCCGCGTTCACCATTGTATTGTGCCAGAATCGGAATCGTCAGGAATGTAAACATCTGTAATATTCCATACGGCTTATCCAAAAACAGGAAAAATACGGCAGCATATACAAATGACCATATGATGATATCTCTGGCCTGCAGCTTAAATTTACCTCTGTGTGCATACAGGAAAAACGGACACATTACTGCTATACTTGACCAGTCAGACGGGAATGAGATCAGGCAGATCACAATGATGCAGATCATCTTGATTCCCTGTGATATACGTTCACTCTGACAGATGACGATCAGTACTGCTGCCCATGCAAGAGACCACATGACACTTGTTTGATTAAACACACCTGTAGATAATGGTACAAATGGTATCCCGAATGCGAAATCATACGCAAAATGAGAAATGACTGCAAATAGAAACAGGCGCCCTATGTATTTTCTGATATTCCTCGTATAATGGCATCCTTCCGCAATGAAGAACCACATGATCGGTGCCGTAAGTCTGCCGATGATATGGAGCGCATATACATACCAGATTGCCTGTGTTCCCGGGAAAATAGCCCAGGTCAGATGATCAACCGTCATCGCGATGATCGCAATGAGCTTTATTTGATTTGCATTTAACCTTTTTGTTTTCATCTTATATTAAATCCAGTCTGTATTTCTTGGTTAATACAAATGCCTGCTGCTCTCGCCATGCCCGAATTGCTTCAACAAAGGTGATTCCCAGCTTGCAATGTAGTATTGTTTTCCTCTCATGGCATCCCTCATTTTCAAAGCTCCTCACATCTTTATAACTTAGAATTTATACTATTGTGTATCCCTCCGAAGCTAAAACAGCCAAGGCTCTCTCATAGTTTTCTTCTTTCACAAGAATATAATCTGTGTTGTATGTCGATACTGCAAAGATTCCAATTTTATGGTCTGCGAGAATGCCAGACAGTTTTGACAGTATTCCAATCAATGAAAAGTCGAGAACTCCCTGAATACGGAAGCCTCTCCATCCATCATCACGCTCAACTGTATTTTGCGGCGTATCCTCCGTTTTACACACCAAAGATAACTCCTCATCCGTTTTCCCAATGAAATAGAAATCGATATCCATGTTGATATTTGATACATCTGCAACTTTACAGACAGTAAGTTTATAATCGATTCTCTTCAATTCCATTTATAATATCTCCTCCCAAGCATTATTCTAAGAACCCCATATATTCATCAAAAAGGTTAAACAGCATATCTCCGGAACAGATTGGAAGTACTGCAGTACTCTCTGGGACCAGCTCCCACGAGTACAGATCCTCTGCCTTAGTCAGAATGAGCGCCGGGATTACCTCGTAATCAGACCCGAAGATCACTTCTATGTATTTTGCATATTTGACCGCTTGCAGCTCTTCTCCCGGATCAGGCCGGTCTTTCATTTTGAATTCCAGTGAGAACACCTTATCTTCTGTAATCACTAGGACATCTGCATAAATTCTTATGTAGCGCGCCCTGTTGATCCTCAGTTCAAAACAGATCTCCCAATCGTCAGTTTCCAGATCGTCCAGATCATCAAATAATGATAACATGACTTCTCTGGTATCCCGAAAGGAATGAAACAGACCTCTCGTATCATTCAGATTCCGCCCGACTGCTTTGCAGCCTTTCTGCAGTTCATCCATCCATTCGTCTTCAGACTGATTGCGAAATCTCTTTACTGTAGAGTAATAACCACAAAACTCACCCAGCCCAATATGCGGACGCATCTGCCGGATCAGCCCGTGCCAGCAATAATCATCGTCCCGATAACAAAGCTCTCTGACAAAAGCTGATCGATACAACAAGCGATTGATGTCTGTCTTTGGTACTCCTGTCTCTTTCGCAATCTCTCTGGCTTTTATCCCATCTCGACGACAGATAGATTCATACATTCTGATTTCTGTTTCATTCATCTTTTCTGTGCCTTGTATTTATAAAAACATCTCTATAACTGCTCGTACTTATTTTATCATTTTTCCATTGTCTTTCCCATCCCGTCCAGGTAAAATATACTTAACAGACCAGTTCCGGGAGGAGTATGGCATATGCCGTATTGCCTGCATCCAGGTGCACATGATTAGAAGATTATCCTGTGGAATGCAAGGCAGCTGGTTTCGTTTTTGTCTCTGCAAAAAAAGACACATGTCATTTACCCGCCATGTGTCTATGTAATGATTTCTCAATTATCTAAAAATAATCGCGCCTTCTCCATATCTTACCGGCCTTCGATCCAATACAGAATGTAACTGATCCCTTCTATGCGCAATCTCCTCAAGGATCCTCTCTCTGTCTCTGTTCAGCCACCCCTGCGTTCTCAACACATTTGATGGATGCAGACCAAAATAAAAACATCCTTCCAGGTCAAGATTTGAAAACAGGATTTCTTCTTCATCAAGATACTCTCCGAATGTGTTTTCAACAAATTTCCCCGTCTTCAGATCCTCATAAAGCGGACAGCCCTCTGCCGGATGTGTTGTACCTGTAAAAAGCAGATAGGGTTTTGTAGCATTCAGAAGTTTTGCTGTAGCGACAGCATTTTCCTCCTGTTTTCCGGCTCCTCCTGCTCCCAGGATAATATTCGCCCCGTAATCGATTCCGGCTTCCTTTAACCGGCTTAGCTCACACAGTGCCTCATCTGCGGTAAAACATTTATTCATCCGCAAAAGCGTCTCATCAAGTCCGCTCTCAACACCGATATTCAATTCATTGATCCCAAGATTCCGAAGTCTTTTAAGCTCTTCGTCCGTCTTTCCCTTTATATTCCGAATGGATGCATACATTGCAATTGTATTTACTTTCGGGAGGTACTTATGGATCATCTCCGCAATCTCTGCAAGTCTGTCCGCACTTAAGCAAAACGGATCTCCGTTTTCCAGAAAAACTCTATCCATATCCGGTACATATCTTGCGGCTTCCTGCAGATCTGTTTCAATCTGCTCGAAAGATTCCATTTCAAATGACACATCCCGATACATTGTACAAAAAGCACATTGATTGTGAGAACACCCGGTCGTCACCTGCAAAAGCAATGAATCTGCTTCATATGGCGGGCGGTAAGTTAATCCTGTATATTTCATGTTTACATATCCTTTAATCCAAACCCCATATTATTCCAAATAATCAGACTCATAATAATCCTCCACATCAATAACCTTGAATCCATTCTCTATCAGAAGCTCAGCCGTCACACCGGCTCCTTTAATCAGCTTTCCAGAGAATGTCCCGTCATATCGCTGCTTCACCCCGCAGCTTGGACTTCGGGATTGCAACACGATCAGATCCGGTTTCTCGTTCATTGCAATCTCCAGGCACTTTACAGCTCCTGAACGAAATTCTGCGTCAACAATTCTTCCATCCTTTGCCGTAACCACTCCATCACATATTTCCGATGGCACCCGAGGTGTTGGAAGCCCTCCCATCTGCTCCGGACAGACAGTGATAACCTCATTGTCTTCAAACAATTGGAGAACTCTTTCATTACGGTTATTACCTCCGTCATATTTGCAGTTCTCTCCTGCAAGGCAGGCACTTACCATGATCTTCATTATTTTCCAATTTCCTTCTCAAAGGCTCTCAACCCATTGTTTCATTTTTATCTGAATTGATTGATATCTTCTACGTAAGCAAATCCAGCTTCCGTCATATGCTTCGTGATCTCCTCCTCCGTCACACCCTCTGCCAGGCAGAACTCGTTCAATGATGAATATCTGTCACGCAGCATGGTATTGAGATAGCTATATAAAATGATTGGATCTCCGGTTAATAGCATTTGCAACTCCTTTACTGTTTCCGTCTGATATGATTCAAATTAACGTCTAACTAGCAGAATACAGGGATGTCTCAGATTAATCAACCATTTTTATGGGATAAAGAAGAAGGGAACCGTTCTCACGATTCCCTCCACAGGTCCTGGGTCGCATCGGTTAAGCCACGGTAAACGTAAAAGGACCCCCGGCTTATTTGCCGAGGGTCCCTTTTCTCTTAAAATACAGGATGTGGAATCGTCTCAATATCAATATTGTCATTCCGATCCTCTTTGATATACGGCATCAGACTCACAGTGGCGCGAATACGCATCTGATAAGTACCCGGATTGCCCCAAAGGACTTCCACTTCTTTGCCTTCCACCGCATATTCCTCAGCGATGGTGCAGATTGAGATCATTTCTCTTGTCTTTGCCGACAGCATACGATCAGATGAAACACCGATCAGTTTTTCCCCATCATAGATCGCATCCATATGAATGGTGTTGCAGTTATTCCTGAAATCATAATCACCAACCATATCCATATAGTCTACACGTTTCTCCGGATCCATCACTGCTGCCTGCACCTTCAGAATATCTTCCTTGTTCCAGATCAGATGTGCAGCTGTATTGTGCGGCCATTCTGACTCAGCCATCAAAGCGGCCTTACCCGGGAAATCATGATTGAAGCGGACCAGATTACCCCAACCGCAATCGTATGGGCTGTGATACTGCAATTCGCTGTCACGTGGCAAACTTCCGGACAGGATAAAAGCATCTCCCGGAATCTCAAAACGAATATTGAAATGCTCTGCAAGCTGGAAGATGGAACCTTCACAGTGCTGATTTACATACGCAAAACGACCAATTTCCTGAATGCCATAAGAAGCACCGATTTCCAGCAGTTTTGCATAAACCATATGGGCATCTGCAACATTTCCGTGAATCTCGTATGCTAATGTACCAGCCATACCTGTACGAAGAATTCTGACATCCTTTCCTTCGATCTGTGCTTCTGTTGCATACATGAACTTCAGGTCATGTATGTCTTTACGAATGGTCTGCTCTACAATCTCCAGGGAACGTTTCCCACAAAGCTGGAATATAAAATACTCTTCTCTCAGATTG
>CADBRG010000049.1 GCA_902797015.1 uncultured Lachnospiraceae bacterium | reverse complement strand
TGTTTGAACTGCTTGACTCTGTGATGGAAGCAGACGGAGCCTATGTCGTATTCGAGAAAGCAGACGGAACGGAAATCCGCCGGACGCTGATCACAGACGGCGAGGAGAACGGTGACCGTATGGGCTACTATTGTCCGGTCATTATCAAGGAGTTTGCGGACGATATCATTGTGAAGCTGGTGGATAAGGACGGTAATGCGATTCCGTGCTTTACAACGAGTGGAATTGATACGACCAACGGCTACGCATATTCCGCAAAAGCCTATGCTGAAAGGACAATGAAGAACTCCAGCAATCCGGCGATGAGAGAGCTTGCAAAAGCTTTCTATGATTACGGTGTTGCGGCTCAGATCTTCTTCCAGTACGGAGAGTACAGTAGTCTTACAGTCAGCGAGGATGTGACAAACGTGACTGTGGATATGATGGGTGAGGCTACTGATACAAGCGGTACAAAGCCCGCCGGAGTAAAAGTCTCTATCAACGGAGACTTTGAAGCGGATAACAGCCTGTACATCTTCTACACGCTTCCGAGCGGGAAGACTCCTTCCGACTATACGTTTATGGTGGATGGCCAGGAGGCAGAGCCGGTGTACGATGGAAGCAGGTATTATGTTCGAGTAGGCAATATCGCAGCTAAGGATCTGGCTGACAGACATGTATTCACGATTTCCGACGGAAAAGATACATTTACTGTCAATGCAAGCCTGATCTCTTACGCGAAGGGCAAGGCCGGAAACGGCACCGATCAGATGAAGAATCTGGCAAAAGCATTGTATCTCTACAATGAGAAAGCGGCTGCCTACTTCGGCAATTGATGAACTACGAATAAAGCGGGAACAGCCTTCCCGCCGGGGAAGGCTGAGCCCCTTTAGATATTTCTGCAGAAAGGAGGATTTGCTTTATGGAGAAATATGAAGAGATGGAGATGGAAGTGATTCGCTTCGATGACGATATCATGGACGATAACATGGGAGAATCTGATCCGCTGTAAATCACAGTCATTTCCGGATAGAACAGGAGCAGGGTCTCCTGTTCTATCTTTATTTTTAGAGGGAAAGAGTCGGAGTGCAGGATATGAAAGGATGCTATCAGTTTGCGGGACTGAATTTTCAGCTTATATCAAAGTATGAAAAAGTGCATGAATATTGCATGGAATACAGAACGGAAGAGGATCCGGACATCCTGATCGAACTGACAGATGAGGATCTTGGAAGGGAACATCAACACCGGGCAAAATGGCTGGGAGAAAGGATCGCGGAGGATCCGTATTCAGATGACGCGTCTGTCGAAATCGCGGCGTTTCATCGAAAAGTCTGTGATCAGCTTCCCTACCATGATTCTTTTATGTTTCACGGGTCAGCGGTTTCTGTCGATCATGAGACTTACATTTTCACCGCGCTAAGCGGCACCGGCAAAAGCACGCATACAGCGCTTTGGCGGCAGCTTCTTGGAGAACGCGCGGTCATGGTCAATGATGATAAGCCGATGATCCATGTGGGACCGGATGGCCGTGCGATTGTCTATGGAACGCCCTGGAACGGCAAGCATCATATCGGGAACCGTATCGCGGTTCCTCTGAAAGCAATCTGCTTATTGGAACGCAGCGAGAATAACTGGATTCAGGAGACGGATCTGCGAGAGATCTTTCCGAAGCTGACAAGACAGATCTACCGGACAAACGACCCGGCTGCACTATCAAGAATTGTTTCCTGTATTTACAGAATGAATGTGAAATATTACAAGCTGGGCTGCAACATGGATATAGATGCGGCGCGGCTTTCATACAATACAATGAGTCAATAAAACCATTACTGGGCAGAAAGAGAGGCTACTCTTATGAAACTGAAGAAAGACTTTGTCGTACACAATGCTGCTAATGAGACGGTTATTGTTCCCACCGGGAAAGCGGATTTCACCGGTATGATCCGCGGAAACAAAACCTTCGGTGCGATTATGGAACTCCTAAAAGAGGAGACAACTGAAGATGAAATCATCGCTGCGATGAAGAAGCGCTTTGATGCTCCGGAAGATATGATTCGCCGCGATGTAGAGAAAGCCGTTTCCGAACTCAGAAAAATCGGAGCAATTGATGGGTAAAGAACAGCTTGAGCAGCTGGAAAAATACGGGTCCTATCTGATTTCTCCAAAGGGTAACAGCATGCGCCCGATGCTTAGGCCCAAAAAAGACATCGTAGAAATCCATAAGCTGAATCATCCCGCCAAACGCTATGATCTCGTAATGTATACACGCGGCGCAAAGCAGCAGGGTATAATACACCGTGTTCATCGTGTTCGAGAGAAGGATTATGTCATCGTTGGCGACAACTGCTGGCGCAGGGAGTATATCCCGCGCGAACAGGTTGCAGGCATTGTCACCCGTTTCTGCCGTAATGGGAAGTGGATCGAATCAGATAACCGGCTGTACCGAATCTATGTACATTTTTGGACGGATCTGTTTTTTATCCGAGGTCCCATTCTGTTTCTGTGCGATTTTGCGAAAAGAGCGGTCAGGAAAATGCTGCGGATTCTGAAGATCAAATGAAAAAAGAAAACTACAAAACCCTAACCTGGCTTTACAGTGTTCCAGGTAAGGAAAAAGCATATATCCTGATTCTGACTGTAATCCAGATGCTTCTTGGGGCCACAGGTGTCTTGGACGCGTTATTTCTGAAGAGAATCGTGGATTATGCGGTCAATCGGAATACCGTCGGCTTCTGGCGCGCGGTAGTCGGATTGATTCTTATCTGTGGCTTCCAGATTAGCTTGCAGGCTGTTTCCCGCTGGCTCGGCGAAAAAGCGCGCGCGACGCTTGAAAACCTGTTCAAGAGCCGCCTGACTGAGAAAATCCTGCATAAAGATTACGCGCATGTCAGTGCCGTGCATTCCGGGGAGTGGATGACCCGACTGACAAATGACACATCCATTGTTGCAAATCATTATGTCGGGATTCTTCCCGGATTTGCGGGGAATGCCGTACGGCTTTTGGCAATCATCATTGTCCTTTTTGTCCTGCAGCCCAGATTCACCTTGATTATCCTTCCGGCGGCGGTAGTGCTGTTTATTCTGATTGCGATCCTGCGGCCGAGACTTAAGCGGCTTCACAAAGATATCCAGGAGAGGGACGGGTCGATTCGAAGCTTTATCCAAGAGCGGATCAACAGCCTGATTGTCATCAAATCCTTTGCTGCTGAAGATAAAACTCTCGATGGGGCGGAAGGGTTGATGAATGATCACAAGAGGGCCAGGATGAGGCGGATCCGCTATTCCAATGTTTTGAATACCGGCTTTTCGGCGGCTATGGAAGGCGCATTTGTGTTTGGCGCCTGTTATTGCGGCTATGGAATCCTGACCGGAGCCGTGACTTATGGAACGCTTGCGGCCGTGATTCAGCTGATCGGACAGGTCCGGGCTCCTTTTGCGAGACTCAGCGGATATCTGCCATCATACTATGCAATGCTTGCAAGTGCGGAACGCCTGATGGAAATCGAAGAGTTTGCAGATGATGATTCGGTGAAGGAGATACGTTCCAAAGAAGAGATCAAAGTGCTCTATGGAGAGGATTTTTCCGCGATCGGGCTGAAGGAAGCCTGCTTTGCCTATTATCAGGCTGATACAGCCCCGAAAAGAGACGATAAAGAACTTTTATCTGCTGCGGTTGAGAATCTGTCCATAGAGATACGAAAAGGTGAATATGTTGCCTTTACGGGTCACAGCGGCTGTGGTAAAAGTACGGTGCTGAAGCTCCTGATGTGCCTGTATCCTTTGGATAGCGGAGAACGGTATATCGTTGACAGGAATGGCATAAAAACCACGTTGACAAGTGCTTACCGGAGACTTTTTGCCTATGTTCCACAGGGAAATCTGCTGATAACAGGAAGCATCCGGGAAATAGTTGCGTTTTCGGAGGAAAAACACGAAGCGGACGAAGAGAAAATCAAAACAGCGCTTCGGATTGCCTGTGCTTCGGAATTTGTCCAGGCGCTTGACCAGGGAATAGACTCCAGACTGGGAGAACATGGTACAGGCCTGTCGGAAGGCCAGATGCAGCGGATTGCAATTGCAAGGGCGATCTATTCGGAGGCGCCGATCCTGCTTCTGGATGAGGCGACGAGCGCGCTGGATGCCGCGACGGAAGCGAAGCTTCTGCGGAATCTTCGTGAATTGACAGACAAGACGGTAGTGATCGTGACACACAGGCCGGCGGCACTTCAGATCTGTGACCGTATTCTGGAGTTTACTGAGAATGGAGTGGTGGAGAGATGAACATTGACAAGAATAATCTGGATCTGATATATCTTGCGGGGTGTGCGGTCAGGGAAGAGATACCGGACAGAAATCGCATCGAACAGATGGACCTCGACGCAG
>CADBRG010000048.1 GCA_902797015.1 uncultured Lachnospiraceae bacterium | reverse complement strand
TGTCAATGGAGCGTTTGTCCCCAGAGAGATGACAACTGTTTTGCTTAGATGCCCGTCGTTGATCAGTTCCCTAGCAACCTCCGGGGTGTCATACAGCTGTCTTGACTGCACGGCATCGATGTAACAATCTGGCAGCTGCTCCTTAATCTGCGGCGAAGAATCCAGCATGATAGAGTCACCGATCATCAAGACTTCGCTGTCGGAAACTTCTGCCGCATTTTCAAGCGATGCATCTCCGTAAAGCAGATCCTCCTGCGCAATAGGCTGTACCGCAGCTGCAGGTGTTGTCGCCGTTTCCGGCTCTGCAGACAATGCCGGCTGTGCGGTCTCCGATGTCGTCCCGCCACTCTGCTGGTTTTCCTGCAGCATCTGCTGATTCTGTTCAAGCACCGCTGCCAGCTCATCTTTTTCTGCAAACTTTTCTTTTTCACCGGTTGCAATGCCGATCACACCAAGGACCAGACATAATGCTGTCAGTCCTGCCGCTGCGAGCAGCACAATACGCTTCCACAGTTCCATTTGAAATACCTTTGCAGGAATCTTCCTCGCCAGGATCACACCGGTCAGCCAATGCAGCCACCATGCCAGGATCACAATGAACACTGCTTCCAGGATAAGTCCCGCCGCATTATTATCCCAGTGTCGATACATGAACAAAAAGATAATCGGATACTGCCAAAGATAAATCTCGTAGCTATGTTCTCCGATCCAGACGAGAGGCTTTGCTTCCAGCCACTTTCCGAGCGGAAGCCTTCTGTCTGTCACGAACAGCAAAAGGATTCCGAACAAAAGCGTCATCAGAAGCATGCCGCCCCGATACGTAAATCCATACTGCCCGTCAAGAAGTACATAAGCAATCCAGGTCACAACGATCATTGCCGCAAATACCGGGATGCCTATGACTTTTGCAATGCCTTTCGGCAACCGAATCAGAAGCTTTCTGTTCTGTGCAAAGCCCAGGATCGCACCAAACAACAGGGCATACATTCTCGTATCTGTTCCATAATACAATCTGGTCACATCACTGTCCGGCCGATACATGATCGGTGTGATAACTGCTGAAACTACTGTCACGATCAGCAGAAACAGAAATGCCGCTTTGGTGCTCTTGATCCGTTCAAGCAAAAGATAGATTGCAAAAATCAGAGGCCAGATTACATAAAACTGAATCTCGATCGCCAAAAACCACATATGTGTAAAGGGAGACGCATTTGAGATCTTTGTAAAATAGTCTGCATTCTGCGCAATCTGCCACCAGTTGTTATAGCCAAATACAATGCTTAAAAACTCCGGACGGAATCCATCCAGAATATGACGTTCCAATATAAAATAGATTCCCGCCGATACGACCAGTACGATCAGTAACGCCGGATAGATCCGTTTGATTCGTTTTAAATAAAAGGATCCGACACGATATGTTCCGCTCGCTTTACCTCTCTCAGAGGTCACTGCCAACAAGTATCCGGTAATGATGAAAAAAAGGGAGACTCCCAAGTAGCCTCCCTTTATTGTATACGGAAACATATGAAACAGTGTCACTCCTATAATTGCCAGCGCTCTCAGTCCATCCAATCCGTAGATGTGACCTGAGGCACGCTTTGCTAAGGATGTCTCACTCAATTTCTCTGCCTCTCATATTTGATTTTTAGAAGTGGATCAGACCTGATGCAAACAGCGGTGCAAATACCAGTGAAACGATTGTCATCAGCTTGATCAGGATGTTGATGGACGGGCCTGATGTATCTTTGAACGGATCACCTACCGTATCACCAACGACAGCTGCCTTATGCGGCTCGCTTCCTTTACCACCATGGTTACCACTCTCGATATATTTCTTTGCATTGTCCCATGCGCCGCCGGCATTTGACATGAAGATTGCTAGCATAACACCGGTTGCCAGAGCGCCTGCAAGCAGACCGCCCAGAGCTGCTGCACCAAGGATGATACCTACAACGATCGGAGCTGCGATTGCGATGATACCCGGCAGAAGCATCTCACGAAGAGCTGCCTGCGTAGAAATGGATACGCAACGCTTGTGATCCGGCTTAACAGTACCTTCCAGGATGCCCGGGTTCTCACGGAACTGACGACGAACTTCCTCGATCATCTTGTAAGCAGCCTTAGAAACAGCTTCCATTGTAATGGATGTGAACAGGAACGGAAGCATTGCGCCGATCAGAAGACCAACGATAACGGACGGGGAAAGCAGTGAGATCATATCCAGACCTACTGTAGCTGCATAGGTTACGAACAGTGACAGAGCTGTCAGAGCTGCGGAACCGATTGCAAAACCTTTACCGATCGCTGCTGTTGTGTTACCGATGGAATCAAGGTGGTCAGTGATGTCACGGACACCTTCTT